>VBKF01000126.1 GCA_005888095.1 Deltaproteobacteria bacterium
GGTCTGCGCTCTCTACCCGACCGACGATGCCGAGACCATCCGGAAGAACTACACGGTCCTGATGCGGGACGGACGGATCACCGGGCTCGTGGAGAAACCGGACAGCATCGTGAGCCCGTACGCCGGGTGCGGCACGTACCTCTTCACCCCGGACATCTTCCGGGACGCGCGCGAGACGCCGCGCTCCGCGCGCACCGGGCGGCTCGAATTGACCGATGTCGTCGACCACGCGGCCCGCCGCGGCGCAGTCGTACTGCCGTTCGTTCTGAGCGGACAGTATCTGAACGTGAACACGATCGAGGACCTGAACCTGGCGAACTTCCTCTGCCGCACGCTCCACTTCGAGGCCAACCGCGTGAGCCTCGTCATCCCCGCGTTCAACGAGGCCGACTCCATCGGCTTCGTCATCCGCGATTTCAAGGACCGCGTGCACGAGATCATCGTGATGGACAACTGCTCGACGGACGGGACCGCGGACATCGCCCGGACGCTAGGGGCAACCGTGTGCTCGAAGCCGCTGCGCGGCTACGGGGACGCGCTCCGGCAGGGCATGGAGCTCGCCGCCGGGGACATCGTCGTCCTGGTCGAGGCGGATGCGACGTTCCGCGCCAAGGACCTCGGCAAGCTGCTCGAGTACCTCAAGGACGCCGACATGGTCATCGGCACACGGACGACCCGCCAGATGATCGAGCAGGGCGCCAACATGGATGGCCTCCTCCGCTGGGGGAACGTGTTCGTCGCCAAGCTGATCGAGGCCCTGTGGTGGGGCCTCGAGCCGCGCTTCACCGACGTGGGGTGCACCTACCGGGCGATCTGGCGCGACACCTTCCACAAGATCCGCGGCTATCTCAGGCGGGACGACGCCGCGTTCTCGCCGGAGATGATGATCGAGGTCCTGCGCCTGCGCGGGCGCGTGATCGAGGTGCCGGTGAGCTACTACCGGCGCCGCGGCGGCACGTCGAAGCATTCGGCGAGCCGGTGGCACAGCATCCGGACCGGGCTCCGCATGCTGCGCCTGATCCTGAGCAAGCGGTTGAACCTGAGTTAGGCAGCCCCGCCGCACAGTGGTAGGCTTTTCGCAGTGAAGGTCCGAGACGTGATCAGCCTGATTGAGTCCGATGGGTGGGTTCAGGTTCGGATCAAGGGAAGTCATCGTCAGTTTCGACACCCCACGAAGCCGGGGATCGTGACGGTAGCGGGCAAGCCAGGCGTCGACGTTCCGCCGGGGACACTCAGCAGTGTGCTGAAGCAGGCGGGCCTCAAGAGATAGGAGAGCTCCAAATGCGTTACCTCGTTGTCATCGAAAAGGGTGCCACGTCGTTCGGAGCCTATGTCCCCGATCTTCCCGGCTGTGTCGCAGCTGGAAAGACACGGGATGAGGCGTTGAGCCTGATCCGCGAGGCCATCGAATTCCACATCGAGGGCCTCAAGCGGGAAGGCCAGCCTGTTCCTCCTCCTTCGTCAACCAGCGAAGTGGTCGACATTCAAGCTGCCTAACCCAGCGATGGAGCCGCCCGGCTCAAATTCCGCCACTTCTCGCGAGCGCCAGCGCGCCAGCGGCTCATCGCCACGTCGTTAGCCAGGGCAGGGAAACAGTCATTGGAGACATCAGGATGAAGAGTCGAGCAGCGGGAGCACGAATGAGAAACGAGTTCACGGCGGTCATTGAGCGGGACGGTAAATGGCACATCGCCTACTGCCCTGAGATCCCCGGGGCGAACGGTCAAGGCTTGAGCAAGGCTGAGGCGCGGCGCAGCTTGGCTGACGCGATTGCGCTGATCCTTGATGATAGGCGCCGCGACGGGCTACGTGGGCTACCGCGGGATGCGGTCCGTGAGAAGGTCATCGTCGGGTGAAGCGAGGCGACCTCTTGCGCTACCTGAGAAGGCACGGTTGTCACCTGAAGCGCGAGGGTCGGTCGCACTCGCTGTGGACGAACCCCGCGAGCGGCGCCGTGGAGGCAGTCCCGCGCCACAGCGAGATATCGGATGCACTCGCCCGGAAGATCTGTCGAGGACTTTCCGTGCCGGAGATCGGGAAGTGACCCCGGCGAACCCGGCGCTGCAGCGGACCGGCTGTGCGGGCCGCTGCGGGCCCTCTCGGTGCACTGAAGCATGAAGAAGCACGGTACGAAAACAGGTGCTGAATCGCCGGCCGAACCGGCTACGGCCATCGTCTGGTACACCCGGGAGGAATGGGACGCCGTGCGCCGCGAGGCTTCGTGGGTGCCGCTGAACTTCGAACCTGGTGCGATCAGCAGGGGATTCCTCCAAACAGCAAGGCGAGGTCCAGCTATGCAGCTGAGAAACTCCGCAATCTCCGCGACCAGAAGCCGGACGGTGCAGCCTAACCCGCGGCTGGAGCGGACCGGCGGGCAGTCGTCACCTTCGATCCGACCGGCAGTCGCCGGCGGCCGCTCAGCCGCCGGTCGTTAGGCGACCCGTGCGGACCGCTTGGAGCTCCTGAAGATGAGCCTGACCCGGATGCCGAGGCGTGCGAGCATGTCGATCAAGGTGTCAACGCTGAATAGGTCGATGCGGCCACGCATTAGGTCGCTGACGCGAGGTTGCGTGACACCCAGTAGCTTGGCGGCCTCGGCCTGCTTGAGCCGCTGGGACGAGATTGTCTTCTGGAGCTGGATCAGGAGGTCTGAGCGGATGCGGAGGTGCTCAGCCTCGTCGGGTGTAAAGCCGAGGTCTCGGAAGACATTTCCCGTGGAACGCGTCATCTTCACCCTCATTGGCGGCTTACCTGCCTCCCTGAGGTCGATGAAGTACCTCGGTCTGCCGGCCAGCTCAGCGCCCACCCGTTAGGCGTCTCGATGGAACTTGCCAGCCACTCGCCGGGATCCCCTCCGGAGCTCCTGGCGAAGGACGCGCCGAATGGTACTCTCGAGAGATTCGGGCCGACGTCGGGCGTACTCACGCAGCGCGTTGTTGATGAGCGTCTGGTAACTGCCGCCGCCCGCGGCATGCACCTGCTGCCGGAACCAGTCGATCACGTCGTCGTCGAGGCGGATAGTGATCCGGGTCTTCCCCGGCGGGACCGGGACCACGGCGCCCCGCTTGCCCTTGCTGAAATCGTACTCCTTCTTCATCGTCGCTTACCTTCGTATTGCTTTCGTTCCCTGCGGGTTGCAGGCCTCGCGGAGATCAGGCGGATTCGTGGACCCCGCCACGTGCATACGACGACGAGCACACGCCCGAGCACGTCGGAGGCGAGAGTTACGAACCGTTGCTCGTCGGGATCGTCGTCGGGAATGGTGATGGCCATTTCGTCGTGGAGAGCCGTGGCAGCGTCTGCGAAGTCCACTCCGTGCTTCTGGAGGTTGAGCCTAGCCTTCTCCGGATCCCACTCGACCTCCACGAGGGGCTAGTGTATGCACAACTGTACACCAGACACAACAAGTTCAAGGTTTTGTATCAGTCGTCCACGCCGGCTAACACCGTGCTGCAGCCGGCCGGCGACCAACCAGGGGTCATGCCCGGACGATCCGTCGCCGGCGGTTGAGCGCCCGGTCCGCTGACGCGGCGCCCGCGATGGCCCGCACCGCGACCGTGTCCCCCTGGAAGCACGCGATCGTTGTCGGAGCCTCGTCCGGCATCGGTGCCGCAGTTGCCCGCGAGCTCGGACGGCAGGGATGTCGGGTGGCGCTCGTCGCGCGGCGGGAAGAGGAGCTACGCCGGGTCGCCGACGCGATCAATGGAGCCGGCGCGACCCACGACCTCGCCCGGCTCTACGTGCACGACGTGACCGCGTACGACGAGGTGCCCGGGCTGCTGGAACGCATCTGCCGGGACCTCGGCGGCCTCGACCTGATCGTCTATGCCGCCGGCGTCATGCCGCGGCTCGCAGCCGACGAATACACCTTCGACAAGGATCGCCGCACCCTGGAGGTCAACGTCCTCGGCGCCGTCGCGTGGCTCAACGAGGCGGCACAGCGCTTCGCGCTGGCGCGTGCCGGCACGATCGTGGGGATCGCCTCGGTGGCGGGCGACCGTGGCCGTCGCGGGAACCCCGTCTACTGCACGTCGAAGGCGGCGCTCGCGACGTACCTGGAAGCGCTCCGCAACCGTGTCGGGCGCCATGGCGTCGCGGTGGTGACCGTCAAGCCGGGCCCGGTCGACACCCCGATGAGCCGCGGCGTCGAGCGCCGGCCCTTCGTCATCGGAGCGGACGACGCCGCGCGCCAGATCCTGGCCGCCGCGCGCCGGCGGGCGGTCGTCGCTTACGTGCCGAGGATCTGGCAGCCGATCATGTTCGTGATACGCCACCTCCCGTCGCGCATCTTCCGGCACCTCGACCTATGAGCCGGTCCGCGCATTCCGGCACGGCGGTGGCGTCGGGTACCCTGCCGGTCGAGCGGCTCGAACGCCTGTGGGGATGGGGCAGGACGTCGAGCGCCACGAGCTACGTCTACCGGCCGAGCACGCCCGAGGGCGTACTCCAGATGTTCGAGCTCGCGCGGGCTCACGGGGTGACGGTCGGGCTCCGCGGCGCGGGCCAGAGCTACGGCGATGCCGCGCTCAACGCCGGAAACATCTGCCTGGACCTCTCGTGCATGAAGCGGATCCTCGCCTGGGATCCCGGTCAGGGAATCATCCAGCTCGAGCCCGGCGTGACGATCGAGCAGCTCTGGCAGTACGCGATCGAGGACGGCTGGTGGCCCGCCGTCGTGCCCGGAACGATGTTCGCCACCCTCGGCGGCTGCCTCGGCATGAACGTCCACGGCAAGAACAACTGGGCCGTCGGTCCGATCGGCGAACACGTCGTCGAGTTCGAGCTCCTGCTGCCGAACGGGGAAGTGCGGCGGTGCAGCCGCGAGCACGAGGCCGAGCTCTTCCACGCCGCGATCGGGGGATTCGGCATGCTCGGGTGCTTCCTGAGCGTCACCCTGCGTCTGAAGAGGGTGCACTCCGGCCTGCTCGACGTGGAGCCCTTTGTCGCGCGGAGCCTCGACGAGATGATCGAGGTGTTCGAGGCGCGGATGAGGACCGCGGACCATCTTGTCGGTTGGGTCGACGGGCTTGCCCGCGGCGAGCAGGTGGGCCGCGGCGTGGTCCACCAGGCGAACCACCTCGGGCCCGGCGACGACCCGGAGCCGGCGCGCACCCTGCGCGTGGACAGCCAGACGCTCCCCGCGACGTTGATCGGTGTCGTTCCCGCATCCATGGCGTGGCGGCTGATGCGGCCGTTCATGAACCAGATCGGCCTCCGCCTCATCAACGGAGTGCGATATCGGTGGAGTCGCGCAACGGGCCACCGGGCCTACCGGCAGTCGCACGCCGCATTCGCCTTCCTCTTCGACTACATCCCGAACTGGAACCTCGTCTACGGACCGGGTGGGATGATCCAGTACCAGAGCTTCGTGCCGGCGTCGCGCGCTGCGCGGGTCTTCAAGATGCAGCTGGAGCTCGCGCGGCGGAACGGCCTCCCGGCACTGCTCGGCGTCCTCAAGCGCCACCGCGCGGACCCCTTCCTCATGTCCCCTGCCGTCGACGGGTACTCGCTGGCGCTCGAGTTCAAGGTCACCGAGCGGAACCGCCGGCGGCTGTGGGCGCTCGCGGCCGAGTTCGACGCGCTGGTCCTCGAGGCTGGGGGCCGCCTCTACTTCGCGAAGGACAGCACGACGACCGCGGCGACGGTGCGCCGCGCCTATGGCGAGGAACGGATCGAGCGCTTCCTCGCGCTCAAGAGGGTCTGCGACCCCGAGGACCGGCTCGTGACGGACCTGTTCCGGCGGCTCCTCTGCGGACGGGATGAAGCGCTGTGAAGGTGCGCCGCTGGCGCCCGACCTGCCTGGCGGGCCTCTTCGCCCTCGCGGCGTGCGCTCGGTCGCCGGACATGGTCCTCGAGCCTGTGCACCACCTGCTCGACGATCTCGCGCGTCCGCTTCCCGAGGGGACGCCGCTCGCCTGCGCCGTCGACGACGAGACCCGGCCGGCGCTCGGTTGTGCGCCGCACCTGCTGCTCGCCAGAGAGCGGGCGATCGTGGGCGAGGGCGGCCGGGTGCGCCGTACCTTCGGACTCAGGCGGGCGGGCGACACCTCCGCCTTTCTCGTCGAGCCGTTCGCACAGCTGTCGGACGATTCGAGCCCGACTGCTCTGCCCGTGGCGCTGGTGGATGGGCCCCGCAAAGACGTCGAGGTGACCTTCGACGTCCCCTCCGCCATCGCGGGCAGCAGCGTCGGGGTGAGCGTGTACGTGGTCCCCGCGCCACCTCCCCGTGGCAGGGTGAAGACCCGACCCGTCCTGCTCGGTCCGGGATCGGTCCTCCGGGTCGGAATCGGGCTCGATCCGATCGGCTCGAAGGCCGGCGCGGCCCCGGTGGAGTTCCGGCTCGTCGCCCGCTCGCGGGGGTCCCGGCGGGAGCTGGTCCGGGCCGTCCTCGCGCCGACGGAGGCTGACGGCGGCCGGTGGCACGACTACCGGCAGGAGCTCGGGACACTCGGCGGCGAGCGGGTGCGGTTCGCGTTCGTGAACCGGGTGCTGGCGCGCCCGGGCGAGCGGCGCGAGGTGCCGCTCGGCTTCCCGCTCTGGAGCGAGCCCGAGATCCTCGAGTCCCGGCCACGGGGCATCCGGCCGAACCTCCTCCTGATCTCCGTCGACACCCTGCGTGCCGATCACCTGGGGTCGTACGGCTGCGACCTCCCGACGTCGCCGAACCTCGACCGGGTGGCCGCCGAGGGGACGGTCTTCGAGCAGACCTTCGCGACGTACCCGGCGACCGGCACATCGCACGCGACCATGTTCACCTCCCTCTACCCCTCGGTGCACGGCGTGTTCGGGCCGATCGACCAGGCGCCCCTGGCCGCCCCGACCCTCGGGGAAGTCGTGCGGGCCCACGGCTACCAGACGGGCGCCGTCACCGAGGACGGCATGCTCGTCGCCAGCCAGGGAGTTCAACGTGGCTTCGGGTACTATCGCGAGCACAAGGGCGCCGACCTGTGGGACACCGCGGGGCAGGTGGGGGCGACCTTCAGCGACGGACTCCGCTGGCTCGAGGCTCACCGGGGCGAGCGGTTCTTCCTCTTCCTCCACACCTACCAGGTCCACTCGCCATACAGCCCCCCTCCCGCGTTCGACCTCTTCAGGAGCTACCGTCTCGACGGCCGGGAGGTGCCGATCACGGACGAGACTGCCGAGGCGATCCGCAGTCGCCACGCGTATGCCGGCGAGGTCCGGTACGTCGACAGCGAGTTCAGGCGGCTCCTCTCCGGGCTCGAAGCCCTCGGCGAGGCGGATCGAACGCTCGTCGTCGTCACGTCGGACCACGGGGAGGAGTTCGGGGAGCACGGCAGGATCGGCCACGGCCTGACACTCTACGACGAGGTCCTGCGCGTCCCGCTCATCCTCCGGCTGCCTCGGATCGTACCGGCAGGGCTCAGGGTGCCGGTCCAGGTCTCGCTCGTCGACCTCATGCCCACCCTGCTCGACCTCCTCCACATTCCCGTGCCCGACACGGCCCAGGGGCGGAGCCTCGTGCCGCTCCTTGGCGACCCGCGTGCCGCGGCGTTCGCGAGCCGGCCGGTCTTCGCCGAGCTGAAGGTGGCAGGCCTGGAAGCTGTGGGGGTCCGGTACGCCGGCTACAAGTGGGTTTTCCCGAGGCAGCCGGGCGCGCAGGTCGAGACGTACGACCTCGGGGCGGACCCCGGGGAGCAGCGGGATGTCGGCGGCTCGGACCTCCGCGAACGGGGGGAGGCGCTCGCCGCGCAGTACGCGACGCTCGTCTCGTCGGCGACGACTGCGCTTGCGAGCGCGCCAGGCGTGCCGGCTGCGCCGCCCGCCCCGCCGCTCGACGAGCGCACGGTACAGAAGCTCCGCGCGCTCGGATACGTCCAGTGATGGGCCATCACGCGGGACCATTCTCTGGGAGGACGTCGAAGCCTTCCCGGGCCGCCGCCTTCCGCAGTCGATCGTCGAAAGAGACGAAGCCGCGGCCGGCCGTCCTGCCCCGGGTCCAGAGAAGCGCAGCGGCGAGCTGAAACGCGTCGGCGGCTTGAAGCGGGTGCACCGAGAGCAGGCGCTCGGCGCGTTCGCGGAGACGCCCGCCAGGGGACGATCGCGGTTAGAGGTAGGGGTCGGCAATGTAGAGGATGCCGCCGTCCAGCAGTTCCTTCGGGTCGGGCCGACCGGAGCCCCCGATGCTGCCATCGCGGCGACGATACTGGTGCACCAGGGCGATGCGGGTGCCGGATGCTCTGTCCAGGTACTCCAGAATCTGGGTTCGGGTCTTACTCGGCTCTCCAGCAATCCGCTTGCGGGGAATGAAGCTGCTGAGCTTCCTGATCCTGAACTCCCCGGCCTCGGCCCGCTGCCAATACTGCCCCCGATTGAACCTATCGCGGATGTCGTCCAGTGTGGTAGGGACCCGTAGCGGGGGTGGCGCAATGCCCATTTCGGAGCGTGAAATCCAGCGGGAGTTGGGGCTCTACCTAGCCGGCCGCATGTCAGTTGCCAACTTTTATCGCTGGGTGTCCCAGCGAGCGGTTGATAGCGCTCAGTGGGCCAATGCGGCGACCGGACGGATGGCAATGCGTCTCATGAACGCCCTCTCAGTACATGCCGCCGGTGGATGGAGCGAGGACGAACTCCAGAACGACCTCCGGCCCCTACTGAGGGTTCAGACGGCGGTCGTTGACATCCCTACTGCGCCCTCCTACCGCCTACATTTGGCAGGCAGCCCCTCAGCAACCAGCGTGGAGCGTGAACTCAGGGTGTCTTGACTCCGGGTTCGTAGATCAACCGGAAGGGCGTCCGCGCTAGGGGCTCGTCCTCTCCATCGACATACACCTCGACCCAGTAGAGCCCCATCTCCGTCGTCTGGATCCCCACACGTAAGATGAAGTTCGCCCCGCTCTCCTCGTTCTGGAAGAGAGCACGGAATTCCGCATCGTCACCGACCGGCTTCCCGTTGGGGCGAACGAGCCTGACCCTGAAAGTTCGCTCCCCTCTCGCTTCCCCCGCTTTGGAAATCACGAGCACGGTGAAGGTCACCCCCATAGGGGGGGAGTGTCCAGGGCGGTACTGCCAGTAGGTCCAACGAAACCAACCGTAATGTTATCTATGATCCGGATAGCGCTGAGCGTTGTGTCAGCCTCTTGAAGAACCCTGTCGCATACAAGGGTCGCACATATCAGCGGTCTGGGATTAGACGTTTTGGCCATTATCGGCGCTTTGCGTCGGCGGCGACCGCAGCCCTAACGGCGTCTTGGGCACTCCTTATCGGGTCCACCCCGAGGACCGCAATGTACCGACGCCCGCCCGTATCCGTCTCATAGCTCCAGGCATAGGCGAGCCCGGCCTTGGGGTGTCCCTTGAGGGCGAATACTTCCACAATGCCCTCCCATACCGTCTGGCCTTGGAACGTCTCGTGCACCGGCACAGAGCGCAGATGGGTGCCCTCGACGCCGCGTAGGTCGCGGATCGCCTTTCGCAGTCGCTCGCGCTCCGTCATGCCGCCATGTCTACCAAATCCTTGACGGTCAGAGGACTGCTCGCCACACCGGCTTCTATCGCCGGCGTGCAGCGGATCGAGCGGTGGAACCGGACGAAGTTGTAGTGGGTGAAGTGGAGGTCCATCGTGGCCTTCAAGTTCTCCGCCTTCTTGCTGAAGGCGTTGGTCAACCGCGTCAGCCGCCGTACCTGCATGCGGATCGTGACGTTCTGCCGCTCGACGTAGGACGTGCTCACGAGTTCCATGTCTGGGTAGCCGATCACGTCCTCTTTCTCGACGTTGACGATGCGCGATGGGCTGTATCGCCCACGGCCGGCTGGCGTCTCCTCGTAGGACTTTACCACTTGGGCGAAGGCCACATCGTCCCCGAACGCATGGCGGACGGCGCCGACGTACGGCTCGAAGGCGTCGGTGGAGAGCTGGATATGGCCCCGGAGCCTGGCCTTGAGGTCCAGGATGAAGTCGTAGCCTGTGGCGGTGCCGCGCTTGCCGACGCGCCAGGCGGGAACTCCGTGCGTGTCCGCCCACCAGGCGGCGATCGCCGGATCCTCGTCGACAAGTCGCTTGTGGCGCGCGCGGTCTCGGGCTCGTCAATGACCAGCGTGACGACGGCCGAGGTGTCCCAGTACTTCACCAGCCCGACTCGCGTTCCTTGATCAGCGTCTTCCGCAGGAGTCCTCTCGGGTCCCGGACACGACGCTGCTTCCAGAATCCTTTTGGCAGCTTTCCGGTGCCGATCCGCAGGAGTCCCTGCCGTTCGAGCTCGCGTAGATCCGCGTCGACGAGTTCGCCGGGTTCGATCGGCACCAGGCGAGCGACCGGCACACGACGCTCGGTCACCAGTATCTCCTCCCCGCTCTTCACGAGACGCAGATACCGACTCAGCTCGGCCTTCAACCGGGCGACAGGGGCGGTCTTCATGTGACCAGAATAGTACACAGACCGCTCGGCCGCTGGCGCGGCGTGTCGCGAAAGGAGCGGGACTGGCGCGGCGGGGCGATTGACGAGCGAACGCTGGAGATCTCCGAACCCTGGGCTGCGTGAACTGAAGCGAAAGGGGGACGTCCATATTTTGGGCTTTACCTGGCCGGCGCCGCTGTGTCAGGATCCGCGAGCAGATGAGCCCGGGTGCCGCCCACAGCAGATCGACCGCCCCCGGGCCGGCCCGCGAGGACCTGCCGCCGGGCGCCGACCTTCCCACCGAGCGGGGCAGCTGCGCCCTCTGCGGCGAGCGCCGCGGCACCCGCCTCGCCTCGGGGCCCGACTTCGAGTACGACACGACGCGTACCGAGCTGACCCTCTGGCGCTGCCCCTGCGGCGGCGTCTACCTCGATCCGCGCCCGAGCCATGCCGCCCTGGGGCGCATCTACCCGGACAGCTACTACGCCTACGACTTCGTCGCGAAGGCGGGCGGCTTCGTCATGCGCTTCAAGGGCATGGCCGAGCGGGCCAAGCTCGACCTCTATCGCCGCTACCTGCCCGACGGCGGCAGAGCGCTCGACGTCGGCTGCGGCGACGGGCATCTGCTCGTCCAACTCGCCGGCGAGCGCCGCGCCTCCCTCGAGCTCCACGGGGTCGAGTTCTCGGAGGCGGCGGTCCTGGCGGCGGAAGCGCGGGGGCTGGTCGTGCACCGCGGGCGCATCGAGGACGTGAGCCTCCCGGCCCGCGCCTTCGACCTCGTCATCATGAACCAGCTGATCGAGCACGTGGCCGATCCGCGCGCCGTCCTCGCCAAGGTCGCCGCCTCGCTGCGGCCCGGCGGCCACGTCTTCGTCGAGACGCCGAATTTGGACTCGTGGGACGCACGCCTCTTCCGCCGCCGCTACTGGGGCGGCTACCATCTCCCGCGCCACTTCCACCTGTTCGACACGCGCACCCTGCCGGCGCTCGCGCGCCGCGCCGGCCTCGAGCCGGTGGCGCTCCAGCCGCTCGTCTGCCCGCAGTTCTGGATCGTGTCGCTGCACAACTGGCTCAGCGACCTGGGCGCGCGCCGCCTGGCCGACCGGCTCTTCAGCCCCTTCAACCCGGTGTGGCTCGCGCCGTTCACCCTGGTCGAGCTCGTCCACCGCCGGCTGGGGTGGACGTCGAACCTCCAGATGATCGCACGGCAGGGAGCCGTGAGATGAGTCCGGCGAGGATGGCGTCGGGAACGCCCGCTCCCGCGGCGCTGGCGCTCCCCGGCGGTGGATGGATCGCCAACCCCGGCTGGGACGCCACCTTCTTCGTCGGCTCGCTCGCACTCGGGATCGTGCTCACCACGATCGCCCTCGCGGCGCCGTCGCTCGCCATCCCGGCGACCATCGCGGGCGGCATCCTGTTCGCGAACACCCACAACCTGGTGACCGGCTTCTTCTTCCTCGATGCCGAGAACCTCACCTACTACCGGCGCTTCCCGCACTGGTACTTCACGGTCCCGCTGCTCCTGCTCACCTCGGCGATGGGGATCACGCTGGTCGCGCCGATCCTCGCCTTCGTCATGCATTTCTTCTTCACCAACTGGCACGTGATCCGGCAGTCGGTCGGCATCCAGAAGCTCTACCTCGGCCGCGCCAAGGCCGCGGAGGTCGAGCGCAAGCTCGACGCGACGCTCATCTACGCGGCGGGCGTCGTGCTGAACGGGTTCGCGCTGTGGAAGTACGGCCTGCTCTCCGGGACGAGCCCGCTCGCGACGGTCGACGGGCAGCCGGCGGCCGCGCTCGTCACCGCCGGCGCCGTCGCGCTCCTCGGCGCGATCCTCACCGGCCGCGTCCTCTGGGTCGGCCGGCGGGCGGGGCGCGTCGCCTGGCAGCGCCTCGCCTTCGGCCTCACGGGCATCGCGATGTACAGCCCCTACCTGGTGATCGACAACCTGGCCTGCGCGTTCCTGGCCGGGCTGCTCCCGCACTACATGCAGTACCACGGCATCTTCTGGCTGGTCGGCCGGAACAAGTATCCCGGCAACCCGCGCTACGCGGACTCGTGGCTCGGGAAGCTCGCGCAGGACTTCCGCGTCTGGGTCGGCCTGGTGGTCGTCGCGGCGTTCGCGATGGGCCTGCTCCGCGCCCCGCATTTCCTCGCCGAGAAGAGCCCGGCGCTCATGGCCGCCTACCACACGCCCGTCATGCTCACGCTCGGTGCGTTCTACGGCCTCGGCTGGATGCACTTCTACCTCGACGGGCTCCTCTTTCGCTTCCGGTACCCCGAGGTGCGGGCGGCGATCCTCCGCTACCTGAAGGACCCGCGCGCGCGCTGACGGCCGGCGGCGGGACGGACGGCCGTGCGCGCACCGCGCCGAGGTCGGGCGGTAGACCGGAGGGGTAAAACCGCTATACCCGGAGGCGCATGCCGCCGGTCGCACGCCTCGCCCTCCTTCTCGCCGGGTGGCTGGTCGCCTGCGCTCCCCACAGACAACCCGTCCCGCCGCCGCCGGCACGCGCGGCCGCGGACGTGGCGCAAGAGACGAAGCTCGATAACGGCTTCCTCACCGTGCGCGTCGAGGTGCCGCCCGCGCCGGCGGGACCCAAGCCCGTGGTCGTCTCGCCGCTCGGCGAGCGCGACGCGCTCCGGAGCGCCGGGGCGGTCGTCATCACCTACGAGGCCAACTGGCAGCTCCTCGAGCCGTTCAAGGCGGGCCAGCCGCCGCCGAAGAACACGGTCGGCGTCTGGCTGCTCGCCTCGCCGACGCCGAAGACGATCGGCAAGGGTTTCTTCAACCTGATCGACTACTATGCGAACACGGCGATCCCGAAGGTGCTCGACTACGTGACGACGCTCCCCGAGGTCGACCCGACGCGCATCGGCATCGCGGGTAGCTCGACGTACGGCTTCATCGCGCTGCAGGCCGTCGCCGCGGACCGCCGGCTGGCGGCGGCCGCTGCGGTGCTCGCCTGCGGCGACTACCGCACCTTCCTCCACTACTCGAACCTGGCGATGAACGGACAGCCGCTCGACCTCGACGAGGGGTACGCGCGGTGGATCGACGCCCAGGACCCGGCGCTGCATCCCGAGCGCCTGGTGCACGCCGCCGTGCTCATGATCAACGGCACGGCCGACCAGGCGATTCCGATCCGCTGCGTGCGAAACACCGGGCGCGTGCTCCGGCGGGCCTACGCGCGAGCCGGTGTGCCGGAGCGGTTCCGGCTTCGCATCCTGAACGGCGTCGCCCACGTGCAGAACGAGGAGACGCGGCACGAGGTCCTGGCCTGGTGGGATCGTTGGCTGCTTCGCCCGTCGAAGTGAGCCTGCCGGCTCCTCAGGCTGCGCGCAGGATCCCCACCCGAGGCTCATGCATCGTGCGGCCGGTCCAGAGCAGGAGCACGACCACGCCGAGGCTCCCGAGGCTCGCGATCGCGCCGAGCCGGAAGCTCCAGGGCCGGTACTCGAAGCGAACGAGGTGGCTGCCGGCCGGGATCGGCACGCCGCGGAAGAGGTGGTTCGTGGGCAGGATCGGCGCTGGCACGCCGTCCACCGTCGCCTGCCAGCCAGGGTAGAAGGAATCGGCGAGCACGAGCAGCCCGGGGGCAGCGGCTGTCGCGCGGACCTCCACGGTCCGCTCCTGATCGACCATGATCCTGGCCGGCACGCCGCGGGCGGGCCCCGGGAACGCGGGGGGGATGCCGACGTCTCCTTCGACGTAGCTTTCGCTCAGCGGATCGAAGTCATCCCGGCTGATCTTCTCCAGGAGCTCTGCTGCCGGCGGCGCTACGCGTGTCCGGTAGACGACGTACGCACGGGGGAGGACGTGTGGGTTCATGAACAGCGCCAGCTCTTGTGCGCTCGGCGTCGGGCGTTCTCCGGGCAGCGGCCAGAACTCTCGCATCCCCGCTGCCGTGACGAAGTCCCGCACGTGGGCGTCCCTGAGAGCAATCCTGGGAACGACCATGAAGCCCACCGCAGCGAGGTCGAGCAGACGGCGGCGGGTTGCGGGCGGAGGCGAAGCTCCGTGGGCTCGCAGTTTGGTGATGTTCCCCGCGAAGAGCCAGGGCCAGTGAGAGACGGTCGTCTTCCCGTCGATGAAGTACGTGTAGTACTGTGAATGCCGCTTCGGGTTGACGGGCTCGTAGTCCTCGAACGAGCGCAGCCCGTAGAGAGCGCCGCGCTTCTGCGTCAGCTCAGGATTGCTGACGTTGAATATCCAGACGCGGAAGGGCCCAGCCATCTTCCCGAGCAGGGCGAATGCCGGTTCGTGTCGACGATAGATCGCGGCGGCGGTGCTGGTGTACGGCAGGATCTCGTCCAAGGGCGGTGTCAGGAAGACTTCCCCGATGGCGAGGGCAACGAGCACGCCGACGAACGCAGGGCGGCGCTCGGGCCGGGACCATGCCAGGGCGGCAAGCGCGGCCGTGCCGCCCGCGGCGAGAAGCGCGGCTGGCCAGATGCCGGACGAGCTCCCGACGCCGGCGAGGACGAGCGCCGAGGTCGCCACGAGCCCAAGGAGAGCGGCGAGCAGGGCCCACGGCACCCGGATTCTCGCCGCCGGCGTCGTCCCGACCCGGCTCCCGAGTGCCGTCATCACCGCATCGAGGCCGACAGCGGCAGCAGTCGCGAACGCGAACTCGGTCAGGCAGACGATCCGGTTCGGCGCCCGGAACCAGGCGAGGGTTGGCAGCGCCAGGTAGACCGGAAAGAGCGGTGTCAAGGGTCCCAGGGCGAAGACCAGGGTGAGAGCGCACCAGCCGAGCGCCCAGAGTGCAAGC
This sequence comes from Deltaproteobacteria bacterium, assembly GCA_005888095.1. Lineage (GTDB taxonomy): Bacteria > Desulfobacterota > Binatia > DP-6 > DP-6 > DP-3. Next base: position 15,133 of record VBKF01000126.1, read on the forward strand.
GGGCGCCGCCGGGCCGCGAAGGGAGCGGCCACCGCGAGTGCGAGTCCGACGACGCCGAAGGAGAAGCGGCTTCCCGAGATCGCGTCGTCGAGGGACGCGCGAACCGGGTTGCCGAGGATGGGGCCGCCAACCGGGAACATCGTGTCGAAGCTCAGCGGCTCGCTGGTGCGCGTTCCGAGGTGCAGCAGCTCCATCCCCGGCAGCAGCTGGACCCCGCCGCCGAGCGCGCCGAGAGCGAGGGCCGCCGCGAAACAACCCGCCGCCGCGGCCCCGCCGCGGAGACCCGGCCGGGCGCCGAGCAGCAAGGCGATGAAGAGTGTCGTCCACGTATAGATGACGTAGACGGAGATCTGCGGATATCCTGCAAGGAAGCTGAATGCGGCCGCGAGCGCGAGCAGCGCCACGGACCGGCGACCGCCGCCCCGCGCGAGATCCAAGACGGCCACGGACCCGAGCGGCAGCCACGTGAGCGCCTCGAACTGGGAAGGCTCGGCCGCGGCAAAATCGGGGATCGTCCCCCGCAGGACGAAGAGCCCGGCCGCGAGGACCGCGGCGGCGACGCCGAGGCCCGCGCGGCGTGCGAAGAGCACGGTCGAGACCGCGAGGAAGACGAGGTGCAGCAACGTCGAGGCGGCGAACGCGGTGGGAGTCGGGAGCAGGAGGTAGAGCACGTGGGGTGGGTAGAAGAAGCCTTCCTGGAGCCCGGCGACCCAGGGGATGCCGCACAGCGCGTAGGGGTTCCAGAGCGGCAGCACGCCGCGTTTGATCCAGCCGGCGGCCACCTCATACGCCGGGAGGTAGAGGAGATAGTCGTCGATGCTCGAGAACCCGCGGTGAGTGCCCGGCAACAGAAGCCGCGTCACCCAGAAGAAGGAGACCAGGACCGCGACGGCGGACAAGACCCCGAAGGTGGTACGGCGCGAGCGCCAGGAGTGATCCGGCTCCAGCATCGTCTACGGCCGCGCCGGGAACAGGCGGAGGTCGAAGTAGATGACCGCCACGCAGAGCACCACCCAGGCGAGCACCGCCAGGACGAGCGGCCCGTCGCGGGTGAGGATCTCGCCCGGGTCCTCGCCGCCCGCGTCCTCGACGAGGACGAGCATCATGTAGCGGGCGATTCCAAAGACGACGGGAAGGACGGTCAGCAGGAAGGTCTCGTTGGCCTGCACCGTGACCGCGTAGAGGGAATAGCAGACGAGGGCGGTGGTGGCGCTCAGCCCGAGCAGCATGTCGACGAACCCGATGGAGTACGACGCCAGGACCAGCCGATGGCCCCGTCCGGTCTCCGCCCCGAGGTTGGTCATCTCTCCGCGACGCTTCGTGAAGCCGAGGAACAGGGCCATGAAGAACATGGTCAGCACGATCCATGCGCTCTGCGGCGCCCCGATGGCGTCGACGCCGGCCTGCACCCGGAGCACGAAGCCCGCGGCGATCGCCATCACGTCGAGGATGGGGATCGTCTTCAGCCACATGCTGTAGAGGAGGTTCAGGACGAGGAAGGAGCCGAGCTCCACGCGCGCGCGGGGCAGGAGCACGAGCGAGAGCGCGACGCTGCCGGCGGCGAGCGCGAGGGCCCAGACGAGCGCGGCCCCGATGTCGACGTTGCCGGCGGCGAGGGGGCGGTGCCGTTTGACGGGATGCGCGCGGTCGGCGTCCACGTCGCGGATGTCATTGACGATGTAGACGGCGCTCGATGCGAGACAGAACGCGAGGAAGACGATGATCGCGTGCCGCCGTGCGCCGGCGTCGGAGAGCTTCCCCGAGAAGATCAGCGCCGCCAGGCAAACCGTGTTCTTCGTCCACTGTCGCGGTCGGACCAGCCGGATGAGCGCCTGCACCACCGGCTGCCTCTTCAGATCGCGCGGCTGCTCTCCGGGCGCCCTCCATGAGCTTCCCCTCGGGGCGTTCGAGGCGTTAGACATTGCACGCGACTGCCAGGGCGGCAGTTTGGCAGGGGACTGTCTCAAAGCGCTCCGGACGCTGTCAAGGGACGGAACCCGAGGTTTGTTCTTGACAGCCCCTTGCCCCGACTCCTATCTGAAGGTGCCGCGGGTGGCAGGCCGATGGCTCCCATCGCGAGCTCCGTTTCATGAAAATCGACCGCGTGCTTCCCTCCCAGCGGCGCGTCCTCGCCGCGGTGGTCGACCTTCTCCTGCCACCGTCGCCGGAGCTGGAGGCCCAGACCCGCCGCCGCGTCGCGGAAGACGCCACCCGCTTCGTCGTCGTCGAGGTGGAGAGCATGCCGAAGTTCCTGCGCATGCCGTACCTGCTGGCCATCGTCGCCTTCCAGTGGTCTGCGATGGCACGCTATGCGCGACCCTTCTCGCGCCTCGCTTCGGAGCAACGGCAGGCGTATCTCTCGCTGTGGAGTCACAGCCGCGTCGGACCGCTCCGGGACTTCGTCAAGCTGATCCGCAGCTGTGCGTTGCTGGCGTACTTCGACCACCCCGAGGTGCGCGCGGTTCTGGAGCGCGGCCGAGCGGCGCATCTCGCCGCGCACGAGGAGCGCCTGCGCATGGTAGCCGAATGACGGAGCATCGTCTCCCGGAACGCACCCAGGTCCTCGTGATCGGCTCGGGTGCAGGCGGCGCGACCACGGCGCGGATCCTGGCGGAAGAGGGGATCGACGTGACGCTGGTCGAAGAGGGCCCCGACATCGACACCGCGAGTATCGACTCGAACTCCATCGACGCAATCGAACGCCTGTACCGCAACGGCGGCATGGCCCCGATCCTCGGCAATCAGAACATCGCCTACGTCGAAGGCCGCTGCGTCGGCGGCTCGACCGAGATCAACAGCGGCTTCTGGCACCGGCTGCCGCCCGACTGCTACCACCGGTGGCGTAGCGAAGCGTTGCTGGATGACTTCAGCCCCGAGCGCATGGACGGCTACTTCCAGCGAGCCGAACGCGACCTCAGCGTCTCTCTCCTCGGCCGCGAGCGCGAGCCCGTCAGCTCCGCCGTCTTCCGCCGCGGGATCGAGCGTCTCGGTTGGGAGTACCTCGAGGTGCCCCGCTGTCAGAGGGACCCGGCTGCGAGCGCCTTCACCGCGGGCGCAAAGCAGTCGATGCGTCAGACCTACATCCCGCGGGGGCTCGAGGCGGGCGTGCGCCTCCTCTCCGGGGTGAAGGTGAAGACCGTCCTTCATGCCGGCGGCCGTGCCGCGGGCGTCGAAGCCGTCGCCGGCGCGGACGGTCACCGGCAGACGATCGCCGCCGACGCGGTGTTCGTATGCTGTGGTGCCGCGCAGACGCCGGCGCTCCTGCGCCGCAGCGGCATCCGCAAGAACGTGGGTGACAACCTCTGCATTCATCCGATGATCAAGGCCGCTGCGCTGTTCGATGAGGACATCGGTGCCCACGACGGCCCGTTGCCGATGTATCAGGTGAAGCAGTTCTCACCGACCATCACCATCGGCGGGTCCGTGTTCACCCCGGGCTTCCTGGCCATGATCTTGTCGGACAATTGGGAGGCCAATCGGAACGCCATGCTGCGGTGGGACCACATGGCGCTCTTTTATGCGGGGACGCGCGGCATGAATCGCGGCAGCATCCGCGCGCTGCCCGGCGCCGACGGGAACGTGGTGATCCGCTATCGGCTGACCGAGGCGGACCAGCGCAACCTCAGCGTCGGCCTGGCGCGGCTGGGTGAGCTGCTCTTCGCCGCGGGCGCAAAGGCCGTTTACCCTTCCGTGCGCGAGATGCCCGTGCTGCGTTCGGCCGAGCAGTGCCGCGCTCTCCTGCGGGACCACGTGCCGCTTCGACTCATGAGCCTCTCTACCGTGCACGCCTTCAGCAGCTGCCCGATGGGGGAGAACCCAGATCTCTGCGGCACCGACTCGCACGGCCGGGTGAACGGCTTCGTCAATCTCTTCGTCAACGATGCCAGCCTCATCCCCGACTCTCCCGGCGTCAACCCGCAAGGCACGACGATGGCGATCGCGATGCGCAACGCCGAGCACTTCATGGAAGGGTGGCGCCGGCGGGCGCTGCGCCGCGCGAGGTCTCGGCCGCCCGAGATCCTCATCACCGGCGCGCCCGGCTGGCTCGGCACGCGCCTCGTCGAGCTGCTGAGCGATGGCGAGGCGCGTGCCGAGCACGTGACCGGCGGCGACTTTGCGGACAAATCGGTCCGCTGTCTCGCCTTGCCGTCGATCGACCCGTCGGTCCTCGAGCGTATGTCCGACGACGTGGAAGTCCGCCCCGGGGACGTCACCGATCCCGCGTCGCTGCGCGAATTCTTCCAGGGCGCGGAAGGCGCCACGCTGTTTCACATTGCCGGGGTGATTCATCCGCAGCGCTGGACGCGAGACTTCGCGCGGGTGAACGCCGACGGCACCCGGTGCGTCCTCGAGGCCGCCGCCGCGGGCGGCATCAAGCGCGTCGTTGCGGTGTCGTCCAACTCGCCGCTCGGCTGCAATCCGGACCCGCAGCACGTCTTCGACGAGACGGCGCCCTATCATCCCTACATGGGCTACGGGCGCTCGAAGGCAGCGATGGAGCGCCTGGTGCACGAGGCACAGGCGAACGGCAGAATCGAGACGGTCATCATCCGGCCCCCGTGGTTCTACGGGCCGCACCAGCCGCCGCGCCAGACGCTGTTCTTCCAGATGATCAAGGAAGGGCGCTTCCCGATCCTCGGCACCGGCGAGCAGCGTCGCTCGATGGCCTATGTCGACAACATCTGCCAGGGGTTGCTGCTGGCCGCCTCGACGCCCTCGGCGAGCGGGCAGACGTACTGGATCGCCGACGAGCGCCCGTACACCATCAACGAGATCGTGGCCACTGTTGAAGAAGTGCTGGAAGCGGAGCTGGGGACGCCGCGCCCGAAGCGGCGCCTGAAGCTGCCGTCTCTGGTCGGTGACGTGGCGGCCGCCATCGACGCCTCGTTGCAGGCCGCGGGAGTCTACCACCAGAAAATCCACGTCCTCGGCGAGATGAACAAGACGATCGCCTGCTCGATCGAGAAGGCCCGGGCCGAGCTCGGCTACCGGCCGCGCATCTCGCTGCGCGAAGGCATGCGCCGCTCGGTGCGCTGGTGCATTGCGAACGGCTACCGACTCTGACGTGAGCGATCTCTGTCTCGTCACCGGCGGCTCCGGCTATTTCGGCTGCCTCCTGCGCGACCGGCTGCTGGAGCGCGGCCGCCGTGTCCGTGTGTTCGATATGGTCGATGCCGACGACCGTCCGCGCGAGGTCGAGCTCGTCCGGGGAGACATCCGCGACGAGGCGGCGGTGCGCGCGGCGTGTGAGGGCGCCGACGCCATCTATCACAACGTTGCCCAGGTGCCGGTGGCGAAGGACCGGCAGCTCTTCTGGTCGGTGAACTACGGCGGTACGGAGAACTTGCTGGGCGCGGCCCTTGCGGCGCGCGTGCGCAAGGTGGTGCATACCTCGTCGAGCGCCGTCTTCGGTGTGCCGAAGCGCAATCCGGTGGACGAGCAAACCGAGCCGCAGCCGGGCGAGGCCTACGGACGCGCCAAGCTCGCGGGCGAGCAGCTCGTGCAGCGCTTCGTGCGGGACCACGGCCTGGACGCGACGATCATTCGGCCCCGGACCATCCTCGGCCACGGCCGTCTCGGAATCTTTCAGATACTCTTCGACTGGGTGGAGGAGGGGCGCAACATCCCCGTGCTCGGTCGCGGCGACAACACGTATCAGTTCGTCCACGCCGATGATCTGGCCGACGCCTGCATTCGCGCTGCCGCGCGTCCCGGGGCGCGGGTCTACAACGTCGGGGCGGCCCGCTTCGGCACCATGCGCGAGACGCTGGAGGCGCTCTGCGCGCACGCCAAGACGGGCAGCCGGGTCTACTCCGTGCCGATGAGCCTGGCGGTGGCGGCGATGAAGCTCACCAGTGCGCTCGGTCTCTCACCCCTCGGGCCGTACCACTCCCTGATGTACGGACGCAGCCTCTACTTCGACATCTCCTGCGCGCGCCGAGAGCTCGAGTGGGAGCCGCGCTTTTCCAACGTCGAGATGATCTGCGAGTCGTACGACTGGTATCTGCGCCACAAGCGCGAGGTCCTGGGGCAGACGGACCGCTCGGCGCACCGTTCGGCGATGAGACAGGGCATCCTCGGGTTGATCAAGCGGGTCTCGTGAAGGCGATCATGCCGACCACGCCGAGCAGGTTTGGCGGTGCATTGCTCATCGCCGCAGCCGGCGTGTTCGCGCCTGCGTTGGCGCACGCGCACTTCATCCTGGTCACGCCCGACTCATGGATGTCGCAAGACAGCTTCGGACTTCCCGAGAAGCTCGGACCCTGCGGTGACGAAGGCGGTGGGACGCCGACCGGCAAGGTGACGGCGTTTCACCAAGGCCAGACGATCTCGGTGACCATCAATGAGGTCATCACTCATCCTGGCCATTACCGTGTCGCGCTGGCCGTCAACAACCGGAGCGAGCTTCCCGCGGAACCAATGGTGACGCCGGCGGCCGGCGACCCGTGTGCCAGCGCGGCCATCCAGAATCCTCCGACGTTCCCTGTTCTGGCCGACAACGTGCTTCCGCACACGCAACCTTTTGCGGGGCCTCAGACCTTTACGGTCACGCTTCCGACCAACGTAACCTGCGCCAAGTGCACGCTCCAAGTTCTGGAGTTCATGTCCAGCCACCCTGCCCCCTGCTTCTACCATCACTGCGCGGACATCTCGGTCCAGGGAGAGTTGGTCTCCACGACGTCCACGACGACCCGTCCGTGCCCCACGCCGCGCTGCTCGGTGGAAGCGGTGGTGCAGGGACCGGCGTGTGGGTCCGACACGATTCCCGCGGCGATCCGGCGCAAGCTCGATCGCGCCCCGGAGCTGCTGGAGCAGGCAGAGACCAGTCCTCCCGGGAAGGCGAGGGTGCTCCGCAAGAAGGCCAAGCGTTTCCTCGAGCGGGCGGGCGGGGCCGCGCGGCGGGCGAGCCGCGGCAAGAAGCCGAAGCTGTCAGCCGGCTGTGCCGCCTCGATCAAGCAGACGACGGACCAGCTCGCGGGCGGGCTCTAGCCTGCTCATTCCCATCGTGCCGCCACGCCACGACCAGCCGCGCGCCGCTTGCCGCCCGGCAGGCGCCCGTGCGAACACTGCGGGCGGCCGTGCGCGGATCGACCCTCCTCCTTGCCTCGACGCTCGCCCTCGGCCCGGGCCTCGCCCGGGGCGCCGGCCCGACCGTGCTCTTCGCCCTGCCCGCGGAGAACACGACGCCCGCCGTCTTCGGCTCGCTGCCGTTTCCGGACGACCTCTACTTCGACCAGGGCCGGCCGGCCGACGGGGACGGGACGCTGCTCGACGCGGGCGCGACGATCGGGCTCGCGGACCGGGTGGTCACGGTGAACGCGGCGTCGATCGAGGACGCCCTCGACCTGCTCGACGGCTTCGGGACGACGACCGCGGTCTACTTCTTCCTGAGCGGCCCGCTCGACCCCGGAAGCCTGCCCGCTTCGCCCGTCCTGGGGCCCGCGCTCACCGACGGCGTCTTCTGCGCCGACGCGGCGAGCGCGACGCCCGTCCCCGTCCTCCTCGAGTTCGGGATCGACTCGCGCATCCCGAACGTCCTCGCCGTGCTGCCGCTGCCCGGCAAGCCGCTCGCCCCGCAGACGACCTACGCCTGCGTCGTCCGCCGCAGCGTGACGGGCGGCGGCGCCGCGGTGCAGCCGTCGGCCGACTGGCTCGCCGTCCGCGACGGCACGAGCGCCAACGCCGACGCGGACGCGATCTTCGATCCCGTGGTCGCGGCGCTCGCCGCCCACGGTGTCCCCGCGGGCGACATCGCCGGCATGACGGTCTTCACCACCCAGTCGACCACGGCCGACCTGGTGGCGATCCGCGAGACCGTCCTGCCGGCGCTGCCCGTGCCGGCCGCCGACTTCGCGAGCAGGCCCGGGCTCGTGTTCAAGGGCGCAGCACGCCTCGCTGACTTCTTCGGGACGGCGGTGCCCGAGCACATCGCGACGGTCGCGACCGGATTCTACGCGAGCCCGCGCTTCCAGACGCACGACCCGGATGGCGACGGGCCGTTCGCCGACCTGCCGGTGGCACCCTCGTTCGCGAGCTGCGCCGCCAGCGGCTCCTGCGAGACGACCGACGAGCGCTTCACGCGCGACGCGAGCGGCACGCCGGTCGTGATCGACGTCCCGCCGATCCCCTTCACCGTCGTGGTCCCGAGCGGCACGCCGCCGGCGGCGGGCTGGCCGGTCATCATCCAGCAGCACGCGCTCGGCGGCGACCGGGCCAGCGTGGTCGCCTTCGGGGAGGCGGACGCCGCCCGCGGCTTCGCCTCGATCGGCATCGACGCCGTGCAGCACGGCTACCGCTACTGGAACTGCGGCGCCGCCGCGGCGTGCCCGCAGGACACCAGGAACGCGTTCGGCGGCACGGCCGTCCCCGACGGCTTCGCCGACGATCCGAACACGGGATTCCTGAGCGTGAACCTCGGCTTCTTCCAGGCGTTCCACAACTTCCTCGGCATCCGCGACAACTTCCGCCAGACCTACGCCGACCTGCTGTCGCTGGTCCGGCTGCTGCACGGTCACACGATCGACACCGCCCTCGACGCCCAGCTGGACGACACGCGCATCTTCTACATGGGGCACTCCCTCGGCGGCCTCATCGGCTCGGGCTTCGTGCCGATCGAGCCCGACGTGACGGCTGCGCTGCTGAACGCGACGGGCGGCGGCCTCACCTCGCAGCTCTTCGTCAACTCGTCGATCGGCGCGGGCGCGATCGGGCTCGTCGAGGGCATCCTCGGCCTCGACCCCGCCAACGCGTTCGACCAGTTCGCCTTCGCCGCGAACCTGACCCAGACCATCATCGACCCCGCCGACGGCATCAATTCGGCTCGTCTCCTCCTCGCGCCGGTCGACGGCGCGCCGCGCAACGTGGTCCAGGTGGAGGACTTCGGCGATCAGGTGGTGCCCAACCAGGCCAACGAGGCGCTCGCCGTGGCCTCGAACCTGCCGATCTTCGACCCCTTCGTGCAGAACCTGCACCAGAACCCGCTCGCCCTGCCGATCGCGAACCTCGCCACGCCGCACACGCTCCACGGCAACGCCGCCGGCGGCATGGCGACCGCGGCGCTCGTGCAGAACGGGCCGGCGACGCACGCCGCGAGCCTCTTCTTCGGCGTGGGAACGCTCACCTTCGTGCCGGAGTTCGCGCACATCGACGAGTTCGTCGTGACCGGCCAGGCCTTTCCCACCCTCGAGCGCGCCATCCGCGTGCAGAACCTCGGCATCTTCGACGCCGTCGTCGACTGGTTCGCCGACATCGTCGCGCACGGTCCGCCCGGCACCTTCACGCTCGCCACCGACGAGAACTTCAACCCGGTCGAGAACGCGGAGGTCCCCGCGGGCGCCTCGACCAGCCGCTTCTTCGCGCGTACCGTCGATGCCGGCGGTGCGCTGCCCACCTCCGAGCCGACGCCCGACGTGGTGGTCGAGCTCGTCGCCAACACGGTGGCGACCCGGGTCACCGCCGGCCGCTCGACCATGGGCGCGACCTCGATCTTCGCAAACGACGCCGACGCGCCGCCGGGTCCCGCGTTCACCCTCGGCACGCCGGGCGTGCTGCCCTTCTTCGTCACCCTCCAGCGCGCGCTGCCCGGCACGTTCAGCGCGGACGTGACCGTCGCCTACAGCCTCGCCGAGCTCGCGGTGGCGGGCATCGCCCCCGGCTCGAGCGCCGAGCGTGACCTCGTCCTCGCCACCTTCAACCCGGGCACTTGCATGATGGGCGGCGCGCCCTGCGCGGAGAACGGGGACTGCGGCGCCAACGGGCCCTGCGTCGGGACGAGCTACACCCCCTTCGTCGATACCGCGATCGACACCGCGGCGCACGCCGCGCGCGCCGCGGGCGTGACCCACTTCTCGACCTTCGCCGTGCTGCCGGCGACGCTCTTCTCGACACTCGTGCGCGGCGGCGGGCCGCGGCGCAGCGACTGCCGCGCCGAGTGGCAGGTCGTCAACCCCACGAACACTCCCTTCCGCGACGCACAGGGCGAGGTGAGCGGGCTGCAGACCTGCCGCGACGGCGATGCGACCTGCGACGGCGACGGGGCGGCCGACGGCGTCTGCACCTTCCGGCTGGCCGTCTGCCTCAACCCCGTCGACGAGGGAGCCCCGACCTGCACGGCGGACGCGGTGGCCGCCTACGCGCTCGCGAGGCCGACGCCGGCCGCCGGGGCGAGTCTCGACCGGGCGAACGCGCGCGGGCTCGTCGACGCCCTCGTCGCCCTCGGCGGCGTGCGCGGCGGGGCCCGGCGCAACGTCGTCCGCTTCATGCCGCCGCTCGCGGGCAGCCAGTGCTCGCCGCTGGTGGCCTTCCGGGTACCCACCCGGGGCAGGGGGATGCGGGTGGTGCAAGGAAGGGCGCGCGGCGCGAGCGGGCGGAGCGACGCCGACACGCTGCGGCTGCGCTGCCTGCCGCAGTGACCATCGGCCCGACGCTCTCGGTCGTGCTTCCGGTTGCTGCGGGAATTCCCGAACGTCGTGCGGTGTGCTGTGCCGCCTGAGGCCCGCTAGAGCGGCAGTGCAACGACACGGCGTGAAGGCGCGACTGCAAGCCCCGGCAACGCGACGCTCACACGGCACGTCTGTTGCTGCTGCGGTTGCGAGTGTACGTGTCTTCCCGTCCGGCCCGTGTCGGGATTCTGGCGTGCGTCCTGTTTCTGACAGGCCCCGCAGGCGCTCGCGAGCCGCGGACCTTGCACCTGCGTTTTCCGCGTCTGGCTGTGCCGGCAGGCGCCAACACCGAGGCGTGTGTCTTCCTGCGCCTGCCCGCGCAGAAGCCCTTCGAGCTCGCCAGCTGGGACATCAGGACGCGGAGCAGCGGCGCCGGCCTCGGCGCGCTCCACTTCCTCGTCTACGTCTATACCGGCGAACGCCTCGCCGAGTTCTCGAAGGATGCGGGGCACATCGTCCCGAGCCGTGGCTGCCTCGATCTGGGGCCCGTCGACCGCGACCGGCGACAGCTCGTCGCGAGCGGTTTCGCGCGCACCCGGGGCGCCTTGCCGCAGGGTGTGGCGCTGTCCCTCAATCCGGTCCCCGCCGTTCCCGGCGGGCCTCCCGAAGGCATCGGCCTGCTGCTCGACGGCAACTGGTCCAACGGAGGGTCGCGCACCCGCTACGCTTCGGCACGCGTCGTGCTTCACCGGGCTCCTGTCCACACCGTGCGACGACTGGCCCAGCCGATCTTCGAGCGCAGCGCGGAAATCGCCCTCGACGTGCCGCCGAACGTCTCGCCGAACGAAGGGCATGTGATGTCGACCGAGACCTCGACCGCCGCCTACAACACCGCACATCCGGAGGCGCCGCCGGTGCGCGACACGTGGGGCGCTGGGATCACCGGAGGTCCGGCCGGCGACGCCTGCGTCCTCATGCTCACCGGTCACATGCACAAGCGCGGGCGCTTCTTCGGCGTCGACCTGATCGGCAGCGACGGCCAGGTGAACAATCCGGTAGGTGGTTTCCCGAACAGGTTCGAGCCCGGGCGCAGCCATCTATTCGCGGCCGTCGATTACACCGACCCCGGGATCCTCAGGTTCTCGCCACCCCAGCCGCTCCGCGCCACCGAGAGCCTGCACTACGCCTGCTGGGACGACAACGGCGTCACCACGCCGGTCCGGCTCGGCTGCGAGGAGACACAGGGTGTGACGCCCGGACGCCCGGGGAACCCGGCCAAGCCCTGCACCTTCGGCTGTCCGGGCACCGACCCGGAATACCCCGGTCGCACCTTCACGGGCGCGTGCGTGCCGGCAAACCTCGTCGCCGGCGAGACACCTGACGACGAGGTGTGCGCGCTCGCCGGCTGGTACTTCGATGCGGCACCCGGATCCGGATGCGACGTGACCGGGCTGCCGGCCTTGCGCTGAGAACGGAGACGTTTGCCATGCCACGTGTTCGGATCGCCGGTCTCGTGCTCCTGCTCACCGCTGGGCTCGGCCGGAGCTCGTCGGCCCAGATACAGCCCCCAATCGCGAAGCCCGTCTTCCACGGCATCCTCCAGCTCGTCCCCGCCACGGGAAGGATGGACCGGAAGACCGGCACCGGCACGCTCGTGATACGCCGCTGGACCTTCATCCCGAACCCGGACTCGAACGGCGTGCATCCCGAGCAGGAGCCGACCCTGGTCGCGCTCGGCGACGACGCCTTTCTCATGGCGGCGGGTGAGCTCCACCCGTCGCGTGGCGGGACGGTCTTCACCTACCGCGGCCCGCGCCCTACCGGTGGCCGTGGCATCCGGCGGTTCCGGCTCACCCACCGGCCCGCGGACTCGTTCTACACGGTGAGCTTCAAGGTGGAGGGCGTCGACCTCGAGCGCCTGAACATCGAGGACCCGCTCTGCAGTCCGCTTGCCGTCATCGTGGGCGACGACGACGGCTTCGTGAGTGTGGCCGTGACCAGCCCGAGCTTCGTCTCGCGTCGCGTGTCGCTCCCTCGCATTTGCATCGACCCGAGCGCTTCCTGGCCATGGCTCGGGCGCTGAGCCGGCCGCGGCGTGCGCGTCACGGCGCGGGTGCGCCGGACCGCTCCGCCGACAGCGTGGCCGCCCGGTAGATCGGCGGCGCCCCGACGACGCGGTGGTCGTGGGGGCCGGCAAAGGCATCGAATGCCCGGGCGAGCTGGTCGACCGCAGGATCGTCGACGAAGCGCCTGAGGGCGTCCTCGTCCCGGAAGCCAAACGTCGTCACGAGGGACGGGCCGTCGTGCGCGACGTCCACGTAGGTCTCGATGCTGAGGAGTCCGTCGTACGCGAAGAAGCGCGCGGTGCCCTCCTGCCGGAACCAGGTCTCGAAGTCCCGGAGCTCTCCCTGGTTGACGTCGTACACCTGGACGAGGAAGCGCGACGCGTCCTGCGGGGGTGGCGCGGGCAGCTCGCCGCGCGGCTGCTGGACGCTGGCCATGACGTGCTGCATCCCGCCCGCCGTGAGGCTCTCGAGATACGCGACCAGGTCCGCGAGCTGCAGGAGGGTCATCTCGGGATAGGCGGGCATGACCGAACGGCCGTCCGGACCGACGTAGCCCGGGCCGTCCACGAGGACCGCATCCGGATTGAGGATCGACTCGACGAAGTACTCGGCGGGGTGATGCGAGCCCATGCCCGTCAGGTCGGGACCCACGCCCTGCTCGCCCGCCCTGGCGGCGAAGGCCTCGCCCTTGATGGTGTGGCAGGAGGCGCAGCCGAAGTCGACGAACAGCCGCCGGCCGGTCACGATGTCGCCGGCCGGCGGCGTGAGGCGCCAGCCCGGCGGCACACCGCCGGCGCGGTGGAGGGCGTCCATCGTGATCCGCACGGATCGGCCGCTGGGACGCCGGACCGCAGTGGGCGCAGGTGCCCTGCGACATGAGGAGAGGAGTAGACCGACTGCGGCCGCAAAGGTCGCCCAGCGCTCCAGTCTCGAGTCCATCGCCGAGCGCAGCGTGTAGCGGGCGGCTGCGGACGCGGCAAGCGAGGAAGCCGCGGTGGGATCACGTTCAGCTACGGACCTATGCGCTACGTCTTCCGCCGCTCCTCCGAGATCGCTTCGAGCTCGGCGATGCGCTCCAGGTCCTTGGGGCGACCGGCTGCTCGCTTGAGATGGATCAGCGTCTCGAGATCCACGAACCGAACATCGAGACCGAACAGCAGTCGAGTCTCGGAGCGAGACAGCAACGCTTCGTACGTGCCGCCGCCGGTTGCTTCGCCCATGGCGTCGAGATCTCCAGCAACCGTGACCAGCGTGAAGTTCAAGCCACGTCTGATCGTCTCGACATCGAACTGGAACGGCAGGCCGGGCGGCGCGCCCCGGATGTACGGCTGCAGCGGCGATAAGGCCTCGGCCAGCCGCGCGATGTTTTGCGGCGTCCGACGATAGACAATATCGAGATCGGCGGTGACATGCGCGGATCCGTGTGCCGTCGCTGCCACGCCTCCGATGATGATGAACTCGACACCGCCGCTCACCAGCGCTTGGAGCAAGCGTGCGAAGTCGGTCATTTCCCTGACGTGCTCGTTCGCCGGACTTCTTCAACGAACCGAAGCACCGAGATCATCTTCTTGATGCGTTCGTCAGGAGTGAGCTTCAAGTTCTCGCGGATCAGCGTTCGATCCACATCCTTCTTGTAGGCCTCGATGACCGGGCTTGGCTCGAGAGAAACCCACTGGAGCTCCATGGCTTCGGCCATGGCCCGATTATGGCGCGCGGCTACCGCTTCGTCGACCAGCGCCCGTACGGGGCTGCCACGACGCGGCCGCAGATCACAGAGGGCATGGATGCCGGTCTCGCTTGACCTGCCCGGCGCGCGGCGTTTTATGGCGACCGATGCCGCAGTCGAGAGTCGGTCGGTGGGCGTTGGCCGTTGCGGTCGGCCTCCTTGCGTGCCCGGCACGAGCACAGACGGCCGATGCGAGCGATCCGATCCCGGTCCTCGAGGGGGAGCGCATCCTCTCGCCGGGACCGCGCGCGCTCGGCTTCGACGGTCTCGCTGCCGACCCGTCCACGATCGGGAACTTCCAGGGTGTCGTGGCGCTCGCGTACATGCGCGCGAGGGTCCGGGACACCACTGGCCACCGGTGGGTGATGGTGAACGACATCCGCATCTTCAAGGGAGACTACGTCTCCACCGACGGTGTGGCGCGGCGAGGGACGTTCGCCTTCGTCTGAATCGATCTGTTCGAGCCCGGTTCGGGCTCGCGAGCGCACGACTTCACGGGCGGCATCACGCCCGCAGGCCTCGTGTGGACGGTTCGCCTTCCCGACGACACGGTCACCGTCGAGCCGCGCGGAAACGTCGTCACGGTCGACGTGCACGACGTCGCGGTCGTGGACGACCGTCCGGCGCCCGCGGGCGAGACGCCGGCGACGGTGAGCCTCCAGATGACGTGGAAGGGCAGGGGCGGGGGTCGTCATCTGAGGGCGGGAGCACCGGCCTTCGCCGGGCTGTTCTTCCGCCACACACGGGCGCGCGGCACCTTTTCCGGGGCCGAGGACGGCTTCGGCTTCGCATCCGATGCGGTGAAGCGCGCGCGCAGCACGTTCGCCGAGCTCGGGACGGAGCAGAACGGACTCTTCTTCGCCTTGGCGACCCGGTGCCCGCGATGCGGCGCGCCGTAGGTCTCGCCGCGCTGCTCGGCGCGTTCGGGGGCGGCTGCGGCGCCCCGACCTACCACGGAGAGGGTGACGTCGTGGGAGTCGACGCGGGAGCCCGCCAGGTGACGATCAACCACGAGGACATCCCGGGCCTCATGCCCGCGATGACCATGACCTTCGCCGTCCGCTCGCCGAGCGCGCTCGCCGACGTCACCGCCGGGTCGCGCGTCCGGTTCGACCTCGTCAAGGAAGGCGAGCTGCTCGTCGTCACCCGGCTCGTGCCGCTCGGCCGAGCGAGCGGCGGCAGGCCCGGCATCCACGACCACACGCCCCACCACGGAGGTGTGGTCGGGATGGTGGGCCTGCTCCACCTCGAGGCGGTTGCGGCGCGCGACGGGCTGGTGCGGGTGTACCTGACCGACGTGTGGCGGCGGCCCTTGCCGCTCGCCGGCGTGCAGGGCCGCGTGACCATCGGTCTCCCGGGCGCGAGCAGCGAGCTGGCGCTCGTCGCCGGGGAAGACGCGCTCGAGGCGAAGGGGCCGCCGCTCGAAAGGGGCGGAGGTCGCGGCCGACGTCCGCCTCGAGCGGGACGGTCAGCCGATCGAATCCCTTGCCTGGCACCGGGCCGGCATCTACGGCCTCGCGTGGGCCGGCCCGGTCCTCGTCTCGGGCGACACCCAGGGAAGCGTGGCGCTCTGGGACCTCGCCGAGCGCCTGCGCGCGCCCTGAAAGAAGCGCTACTTCACGTAGTACTGCCCGATCGCGATGAACATCTCGTTCTCGGTGCTCTCGCCGCCGGTGATCGGGCAGGCGTCGCACACGCCGTTGTTCGCGCCCGGTACCGAGTCGCAGTCTCGGTCGGTCCTGCAGGTCGCGGGTGGATTCATCTTCCCGGCGACGCACTTCACCGGATTGCAGAAGGAGAACGACGGGGCGTTCGGCGGCACGTGCGACGCCCGCGTGACGAGGGTCGGGTCCGGCGACACCCCGTCGGCCGCGACGCCGTTGTTGTACACCGCGCAGTAGTGGAGCTTGTTGCCCGCGTTGAAGACGAGCGGCGGGTCGAAGGTCTTGTTGGGCGGGTCGTTGTAGACGAAGTTCTCGTAGAGGAGCTGGTCGCCGTGCTGCGGGTCGGTGATCCAGAAGTGCTCACCGTGCCGGTGCGTGTGCGAGGACAGGGTGAAGACCTGGGCTTGCTGCGGGCTGCTGAAGTCGTTGAAGGTGTAGTCGTTGCACACCGTCCCCTTCTGGTACGGAGGGATGCCGGTCGCGCCGAAGATCTTCGAGATGTCGAAGATGCCGTGGACGATGTACCGGCGGTCCTGAGCGTAGCTGTAGTTGAGCCATCCGTGCATTGTCGTGTCCTGGTCGGTCAGGTTGAAGGCATGCGGGTTCCAGAAGAGGATGCCCTTGGATGGTGTGGGGGCCCACACGCCCGGGGCGAAGTCGATGTCCGACTGGGCCTTCTGCGCGCCGCCGATCTGGGTGTAGTTGAAGAACCGACCCGGCAGCTGGGGGCCGTACCCGACGCAGGCGAACGACTCCTGCATCTCGCTCCTGCAGATGCCGCTCCCGCACGACGTGAGGTCGGTCGGCTCGCAGACCTGACCGTCCTTCTCCCCCCCGGCGCAGGTCCAGGTGCCGAACGACGGGTCGTGGATCTGCGCGACGGAGCCGAGGAACAGGTTCAAGATGAGGTGGTGGCTCTGCGGATCCTGCCGGAGGGTCTGCGCGTTCCAGAGGAAGTCGCCGAACGGATCCGTGAACTGGGCCGGCACCTGGTCCGTGAAGTCGAAGTAGGTCGCGAAGCAGAGCTCGTGCTGGCTGTGCGCCGGGAGCTTCCAGGGCGGCATGACGAACTGGTGGCCCTGGTCGGGGGGAGGCGGGTCGAGCGGAGCGGCGGTGATCGGCACCACGGGTGGCAGGCAGGCGTTCAGGATGGTCTGCGTCCCTGCCACCGTCCCGGTTTCGGGCGCGGTCGCATAGATCCACTGGCGCAGCACCTCGAGCTCGTCCTTGCTCAACGTGGTGGTGTTGTTCGGCATCGGGGCGAGGAGGACCTGGACGCCCGGCGGAAGGTAATCGGGTAGCTTCGCCGGATCGGTCTTCGCCAGGAGCTTCAGCCAGAGGTAGCTCTTTCGCTCGTCGCCCGGCTCGACGCGGTTGAGGGACGGCACCTCGGTCGAGGCCTTCTGGACGAGGTTCTTGTAGGCGACGTCGGGCCGTAGATCGAGTTGACCGTTCAGGGCTGTGGCGCCCCCGTGGCAGAGGGTGTTCGCGCAGTCGTGCCGGGCGAAGATCGCCTTCTGGATCGCGTCCCAGGTGCTCGCGTAAGCGACCGCGCCGCTGTCGCACGCCGAAAGACTGGCCGTGTAGCGCCGGGGCGTTCGATGCTTGGCACGGAGGCTCACCGTGAGCTTCTGGCAGCCGAAACCGATCTTCAGCGTCACTCTGGGCTTCACGAGATCGCCGCACGAGCTCCAGCGGGCTCCGAGCCGCCAGCAGGAACGGCCTTCTCCCCTCGGGCATCCGGTGCGGGTCGTCCGCAGCGAGCCGGTTGCCGTGCACGTCCCGCCGATCGTGACCCGCTTGCCCGCGACCTCGACCGAGTCCGTCCCGGTGGACGTCGCGTTGGTCACGAGCGCCTGGCCCGAATCGAGCAGGAAATGGCCGGAGCACGGCGTGCGCGCCGGCTTCCTGGCGAGCGCGGGCCCGACGGCGACGGCCAGCACGAAGGCCACGGCAGAGGGGCGGATCAGGAGACGCATCGGGACCCTCCTTGGATGGGCGGAGTACTACAACACATACCGCACCATCCGCCAACCAGAATAATCGAAGCGCCCGTCCGGTCGCGGAGGATGCTTCAATGGCTCCATCCGAGCCACGATCGGTCGCCGCCGCCCGTCCATGCCGCGGCGCGGCGCCGAACGTGACTTGCTCCCGTCGACGGTATAAGAGCGCCCCTCATGCTCCGGGCCGGGCCGCTCGTCCTCGCCGCCCTCGCCTCGCTCGCGGTCCCGCCGGCAGCGCGTGCGCTGCCCGCCTTCGCGCGCCGCTTCAACCTCGCCTGTGGCGCCTGCCACATCGCCGTGCCGCGGCTGAACGCCTTCGGCGAGGAGTTCCACATGAACGGCTTCAAGCCGCCGGGCACCATGTGGGCGCCGCTGCCCGGGAGCTGGCTCGAGCGCGTGAAGGACGGGATGGCGGTCTGGACGCGCGGCGAGTTCTACGAGCACTCGGACTTCGCGCGCGGCCCGACTCCGCGCGGCAGCCTGGCGGTCCCCGAGCACGCGAGCATCTACGTCGCTGGCGCGCTCACGCCGAGCACGAGCGTCTTCATGGAGCTCGAGAACACGGTGCACGAGACCGACATCAACAAGCGCGGCGACTTCGTGAACAGCGACACGGGGGGCATCCAGAAGGGCTTCCTCATGATCGACCTGCCGATGCTGCTCGGCCTGCATGGGGGGCACGCGGGGCACGCCGGCATGCACCACGACATGGGGGACATGGACGGCGGCATGGCCACCATGGGCGAGGGGCTCGTCGGTCACGGGCCGATGATGATGATCGGCCGCGTCGACCCGTCGACCAACTTCTCGTACGCGGTCGACCGGCAGATCTTCCACGACGTGCCCGCCGACACCTCGGAGCGCGGCTTCCTCTTGCGCCTGGGGCTCCAGCCCTATGCCTTCGGCGCCAAGTTCTTCGGCATCTTCAAGCGCGGCGATCACACGCTGCTCGCGACCGAGCCGACGCTCTACCATGCCGAGGCGGCGCCCGGCGTCGACATCCACGGGCGCCTCTTCGCGTCGCACCTCCTCTACCAGGTCGGCTTCGGCAGCGATGCCGCGCCCGAGTTCACCGACCGCTTCCACACCTTCACGCCCTACACCATGCTGCGCTGGGACTTCGGGGACGAGGACGGGCTCAACGGCTCGGTGTCGGCGCTCGGCAACTACGGCCGCGACGCGTACCGGGTGTTCTATCTCGCGCCCGCGCCCTTGCCCCCGATCCCGCTCCTGCGCATCGTCCCGGAGCACCGGCCGCCGCCACCGCCGGGACGCGGCACGATCGCGGCACAGCGCGACCTGGACGTGTGGCGCGAGATGCTGGGCGCCAACCTGCGGCGCGGGCCGTGGGACCTCTACGGCGCCTACTCCCATGACCAGGTGTTCGACGTGCCCGACCGGCTGGCGGGGCGCTTCGTGCGGCGCGCGCAGGGACTGACGGCGGAGGTCGACTACCGTCTGACGCACGGCCTGCTGCCCTCGATCCGCTACGACTGGATGAAGGCGGGCGGCTTCAAGAGCGACGTCGTCTTCGAGCCGGGGCCGCGCCAGTCCCAGGTCCTCCACCTCCAGATGCGCTGGTACCTCTTCGAGGGCGACGACCTGGCCCGGGTGCCCATCCCCGCCCTGCTCGCGCTGTCGCTGCGCGACAGCGTCAACCTGACCCCGGGCGGGTCGCATCCCTTCGGCGCCTGGCGCAACGGGGTCTTCCTCGGCTTCGACTTGGCATTCTGAGATGCGGGTTTTCCCGGCGTCGCTCCTCGTCCTCGCTCTCGGCCGTGCGGCAGTCGGGGCGGATCCGGCCACCGCCGTCTACAACCACGCCTGCGCCTGGTGTCACGGCAAGGACGGGCGCGGCGATGGCCCGGCCGCGTTCTCCATCAACAAGTACCTCTCGCCACGCCCGCGCGACTTCACGCGCGGGCTCTTCAAGCTGCGCTCGACCCCGAGCGGCCAGGTCCCCACCGACGACGACCTGCTGCGCACGCTCGAGCGCGGCATCCCGGGCTACATGCCGTCGTTCCGCGGCCTCACGGCGGGCGAGCGGCGGCTCGCCGTCACCGCCGTCAAGGGCTTCTTTCCGGGATTCGCGACCGCTCATGCGACGCCCATCGCGGTTCCGCCCCCGCCGCCGGCCGACGCCGCCGCGGTGGCCCGCGGCCGCGAGGCGTACGCGGCAGCAGGCTGTGCGGCCTGCCATGGCGAGCGCGGGCGCGGCGACGGCCCGTCGGCGCCCGCGCTGAGAGATTCCGACGGTCTGCCGATCCGCCCGGCCGACCTTCGCTACCCGGCGCGCTTCAAGGGCGGTGCGGAGCCGGCCGACGTCTACCGGACCCTCATGAGCGGGCTCGACGGCACACCCATGCCGTCCTACGCCTCGGCGTTCGATGATCCCCGGGCGCCCTGGGACCTCGTCGCGTACCTCGGCTCGCTCCGCCGGCGCTGATCCGCGCTTCGTGCCTTGAATGGCCCGCAGGCCACCCCTACAGTGGATGGTCGATGCGCGCCCCTGGCTTGCTCGTCCTGCTGCTCGCGGCGCGGGGCGCCGCCGCCCATATCATCCCGATCCCGCCGAGCACCTGCGTCCTCGACCCGGTCGAGATCGTCGCGCCGGCGACCGGTGTCGCGGCCACGGTCGCCGCACCCGCGGCGGCCGACCAGCTCACCATCCATTGGGATGTCGCCGCGAACCAGGCGCAGCTCGATCTGGCGAGCGTCCCGCCGCGGAGCTTCGTGGCAGCCGGCGTGTCGGGTACGTTCGCCCTGCCGACCTTCTTCTCCGCGACGTTCACGCACAACGGCGACCTCACGGTCACGGTTCCCGTCGTCTTTGCGATGGACGGGCGCACGGTTGCCGTGCCCCTCATGCTCACGACCGGCCTCGCGGCCGCAGGGGGGACGATGGTCGCGGGCGTGCCGATCGGGCCTCCCACCGGCGATGGGCGCTTCACGCTGGTCGGCATCACGGCCAGCAGCGGCCTCGGTCCGCCCTTCGGCCCCGGGATG
>VBKF01000127.1 GCA_005888095.1 Deltaproteobacteria bacterium
ATCGAGGACTGGCCGCGGTTCGCGGAGCTCCTGGCGCGGGGCGAGCAAGGAGCGCAGCGCGGTGGCTGGATGGTCGAGGGCCTGCGCTACCGCGACCGCTGGGAGTCGAAGCTCCTGCGCTGCACGCCCTGGTCGCCCCGCCAGTAGGCGGCGAGCTCAGCTCCGAAAGGCCGGCAGGACGTCGCGGACGAAGAGGTCGAGGCCCTCCCAGTCGAACGGCGCGCGGAGGGCGAGGATCACCCATTCGGCGCCGGCTTTTGCATACGCGCCGATGCGATCCACCACCTGGGCAGGGGTGCCGACCAGGATGCCCGGGCGGACGAGGTCGGTCATCGGCCCGAACATGAGGCGGAGGTTCTCCTCCTGCCGTCGCACGGCGGCCTCGTCGCGCCCGAGGGCCAGCCCCAGGTTCACGGTCCGCGTGATGGCACGCGGGTCCCGGCGCTCGCGCGCGCACCAGCGATCGAGCGTGGCGTTGCGATCCGCGAAGACCTCGGGCGCGAGGAACGGCGCGTTCCAGCCGTCGGCGTGGCGCGCGACGATGCGGAGCAGGCGACGCTCCCCCTGCCCGCCGATCCAGAGACGCAGCCGAGGCTGGAGGGGCCGCGGATCGCAGAGCGCGTCGGCGAGGCGCACCTGGCGTCCCTCGAACGTGACGCGTTCCCCGTCGAAGAGCCGGCGGAGCACCGCGGCCGTCTCCTCGAGGAGGTCGAGCCGCTCGCGGATGGGCGGGAACGGGATGCCGAAGGCCCGGCATTCGAGCTCGTTCCACCCCGCCCCGATGCCGAGCTCGCACCGGCCGCCGCTCACGTGGTCGATCGTCACCGCCGCCTTGGCGAGCACGCCGACCGGCCGGTAGCAGACGCAGAACACGAGGCAGCCGACGCGCACCCGGCGTGTCTCGGCGGCGAGCGCCGCCATCGTCGCGACGCCCTCGAAGGCGGGCTTCGCCGGGTCGGCGAGGTCCGACACCGAGTAGACGTGATCCCAGACCGAGCACCAGTGAAAGCCCTCGTCGTCCGCCACCCGCCACAGGCGGCGGAGGTCGGCCAGGGTGCAGTCCTGCGGGCCCGCATGGATGCCGAAGCGCATGTGCGGCCTTATACCACGCGCGAGCGGGCGCACAGTCTTCGCGCCGTCGTGCTGCTCACGCGCTCCGGCCGTGCGGCGCTCTCCCAGCCTATACTCCGATGAGGCGGTCCGCCTGTACGCGCTGCGTACCGACTTCAATAACCGACGATGGTCAACCGACGATGGTCACCCGCGTTGACACGCAGGTGGCCTGTTAGCGAAGCGCGACGGCCGCGTTGTGATGGTCATCGCCGCTGATCAGGAGCTGGACCTCGAGCGCGACCACGGGTCGGGGGATCGAGATTCACGGCCCCTGGATGCAGCCCGTCGTCGGCACGCACGCCGCTTCGGAGCGCCAGCACGCGGGTCCACCTCAGCGGCGGTGGGGACTGCTACAGCCCGGAGCCTGGCAGCCCGCCGCCGCGAAGTGGAAGACGTAGCGGCCGAGCACGGGGCTGCCGATGCTGTTGTTGATCAAGCGGCGAGCGGCCTTCGGACCACGAGCTCGTCGACATCATCATCGACGAGTACATCCGGTTCCCGCTGCCCAGCGCCCAGTAGCTTGGCTTGGGCGTGGGGTCGTGACAGAGAGCCGCCATCATGAAGAAGTGGCTGATCGGCCTCTCGGTCGTGGTCGCGCTCGTCGCCGGCTGGTTCCTCCGCCTGATGTGGCTGGCGGGCGAATTCAAGAAGCTCGAGCCCCACTTTGCGGGGGAGTGCACCCCGGTCTTCGGCGCCGTGGGGGCCGAGGACATCGTCATCCACCGTGCGGCCGGGGTCGCGTTCATCTCGGCCGCGGATCGCCGCGCGCTGATGAAGGGCGGGTCCCCACGCGGCGGGCTCTACCTGTACGACCTCTCCGACCCGCGGCACCGCCTCCGGAACCTCACGCCCGACGCGAGCCCCGAGTTCCATCCGCACGGCGTGAGCCTGCACGTCGGACCCGAGGGCCGCGTGACCCTCATGGTCGTGAACCACGAGCGTGGCAATCACACGGTCGAGATCTACGACTGGAACGGCGAGGTGCTCGCGCACCGCAGGACCATTGCCGGCCCGCTCATGGTTTCGCCGAACGACCTCCACGCGCTCGACCACGAACGGTTCATCGTCACCAACGACCACGCCAACCCGCCCGGCTTCGCACGAACGATCGAGGAGTACTTCCGGCGCGAGATCTCGAACGTTCTCTACTACGACGGATCGCGCTTCCACGAGGCCGTGGGCGGGATCGGGCTGCCGAACGGCGTCAACGCCAGCCCGGACGGCCGGACGCTCTATGTCGCCTCGACGATCACGGGGTCGATCCGCACCTTCGACCTCGACCCCTCGAGCGGGAGGCTGTCGCCGAAGGGCCGGATCGAGATTGGCAGCGGCGTTGACAACATCGACGTCGACGCGGAGGGCCGGCTCTGGGTCGCCGCCCACCCGAAGCTCCTCACGTTCGTGCGCCACGTCTCCGACCCGGCGGTGCTCGCTCCCTCGCAGGTCTTCCGGATCGACCCGGCGAGCGGTCGGGTCGAGGAGGTCTACCTCGACCTCGGCTCCGGCATTGCGGGATCGAGCGTCGCCGCGTTCCATGATGGGCGGCTGCTCATCGGCACGGTCTTCGACCCGAAGTTCCTCGACTGCCGGCTTCGCGATAGCACCTGACCGCGGCGCCGAACGGCGCCGCTGCCGCCGCTAGCGAGTCCGGCGGCGCCCGCGCCGGACGGCGGGCGGTATCCGGCGCTCGCCGTTTCCAAGCAGCCGGTCCAGGATCGCCTGCGACCGCCGCCGGACGAGCTCGTGCAACGTCCGCCGGAACGTCTCGTCCTTGAGCGTCTCGCGCGCGATCTCCTCGGCCATCCGCTCCACTGCCACGCTGACCGTCCCGACGACGCTCTGCCCCGCGCGCTCATCGATGTTCCGCTCGAGCAGCGTCTTCCGTGCCACGCCGGGGACGATACCATGCCGGCGGTTCATGAAAAGAGCCGTCGTCACCCTCGACCGCTGCCGTCGGGTGCGAGCCGCAGCCGCCCGGCGAGGTCCTCGAGCCACTCCTCGGGCGAACCGAAGCGCAGCTCCGCCTCTTTGGCCCGCGCCGAGTAGCGGTGCAGGTCGTGATCGACGACATAGCCCGCGCCGCCGTGGAGCTGGTGCGCGGCGAGCGTGATGCTCACGTAGGCGCGTCCCGTCCACGCCTTCGCGATCGCGATCTCGCGCTCGGAGGCGAGCCCCTCGGAGAGCCGCCAGAGCGCCTGGCGCGTCACGTGGCGCGCGCCCTCGAGCTCGATCGCCATGCCGGCGATCATCTGCTGCACCGCCTGGAACGTGCCGATCTTGACGCCGAACTGCTCGCGCTCGCTCACGTAGCGCGCCGTCATGTCGAGCACCGCGTCCGCCCCGCCGATCATCTCGGCGCACAGGAGGACCGCGAGCCGCCGGCGCAGTCGCTCGAGACGCGGCCAGGCGGTCGCGCGCGCGCCGGCGAGCGCCGTCGCGGGCAGGACGACGCCGTCGAGCTGCACGGTGCACTGCCGGTCCCGGGCGAACGTCCGCGCCGGCACGACGACCACGCCCGGCGCCGCCGCGGGCACGAGCACGGCCGACACGCCGCGCCCGTCCCGCGCGGCGACCAGGAACGCGTCGGCGGTGACGCCTTGGAGGACGTAGCGCTTCTCACCGCGGACGACGAGCCGCCGCCCGCGCGCACGCACCGTCGTGCGGAACGCGGCGGGGTTGGCCGCGGCCGCCTCCTCGGCGACGGCGAGCGTCACGCGCCGCTCGCCGCGCGCGATCGCCGGCAGCCAGTCCCGCTTCTGCGCGGGCGTGCCGAGCGCGGCGAGCGCGAGGCCGCCCGCGATGGTGGCGAAGATGCCGAACGGCGCGACGAAGCGGCCGCACTCCTCGACCAGCAGCCCGAGGTCGAGGAGCGAGGCGCCCTCGCCGCCGTACTCGCGCGGCAGCCCGTAGCCGAACCAGCCGAGGCGGGCGACGGCCCCCCAGAAGGCGTCGTCGTGCCCCTCGGGCGTCGCGTCCCACGCTCGACGGCGCTCGCGCGTGATCTCGGCAGCGAGGAAGCGACGCGCCGCCGCCTGCACCGCCTGCTGGTCCGTTGTCGTCCCGAAGTCCATGCTCACTTGCGGGGCAGCCCGAGGCCGCGCTGGGCGATGATGCAGCGCTGGATCTCGTTGGTACCGCCGCCGAAGCGCTGCATCGGGGCGGTGGTGTAGAGCCACTGGAGCCGGCCGTGGAGCGGGGCGGCCGGGTCGTCGGGCGCGAGCTGCCCGGCGAGCCCGAGGATCTCCAGGCCGACCGAGGCCAGGTGCGCGTTCAGCTCGGTCACGTACACCTTCGCCATCGACCCTTCCTTGGTCGGCACGATCCCCTGGTCGATCAGCCACGCGTTCAGGAGGCCGAGCTGGCGGCCGACCTCGACCCGCATCTCGAGGTCCGCGAGCGCGCGGCGCACCCACGGGACCGCACCGAGCGGACGGCCGTCGCGGACCGTGCGGCGGACGAACGCCTTCAGCTCCTCGAGGAGCCGGCGGAGGAGCCCCGTCGAGCCGAGCGTGATGCGCTCGAAGTCGAGCGCCATCATGACGTAGTAGAAGCCGTTGCCGCGCTCGCCGATCAGGTGATCGCGCGGCACGCGGACGTCCTCGAAGAAGACGGCGTTGGTGCGGATGCCGGACCACGTCTCGAGGCCCTGCACGGTGATGCCCGGCCGGTCCATCGGCACGATGAGGAGCGAGATGCCCTTGTGCTTCGGCGCGTCGGGCTCGGTGCGCACCGCGAGCCAGTTGTGGGTGGCGGTGTGGGCGCCGGTGTTCCAGATCTTCTGGCCGTTCACCACCCACTCGTCGCCGTCGAGGACGGCGCGCGTCTTGAGCGCGGCGAGGTCGGTCCCGGCGTCGGGCTCCGAGTAGCCGATCGCGAACTCGATGTCGCCGTGCAGGATGGGCCGGAGCCAGCGCTGCTTCTGCGCCTCGGTGCCGACGCGACGGATCGTCGGCGCCACCGAGGTGATCGAGAGGCGCATCCCGGGCGCGCCCGCCGCCTCCATCTCCTCGATGAAGACGTACTGGTCGACCGCGGACTTGCCGAGCCCGCCGAACTCCTTCGGCCAGCCGATGCCCCACCAGCCCTTGTCGAAGAGCTGGCGATGGAAGGCGCGTGCGAGGGGCCCTTCGCCCTCGTTGCCCCGCGCGCGCAGCTCGGCCCGCAGCGCGGGGGTCACGTGCCGGCGCACGAAGCGGCGCACCTCCTGCCGCCAGGCCTCCTGCTCCGGCGCGTCGGCGTAGCGCATCCGTCAGAAGCGGACGACGCGGCGGAAGGTCACGACCTCGACGCCCGTCTCGCCGATCGCGACGTTGATCAGGAAGGTGAAGAAGGACAGCAGCAGCCACCCGCCGAGCGCCGACCAAAAGCCGTGCACCTCGAAGCCCCGCACCACCTCGGAGGCGAGCTTCAGCATGGCGGCGTTGACGACGAGCGTGAAGAGGCCGAGGGTCAGGATGTTGAGGGGCAGTGTCAGGAGCAGGATCACCGGCCGGACCAGCGCGTTCAGGATGCCGATGGTGGCGGCCGCGAACAGCAGCGAGCCGACACCGTGCACCTCGATGCCCCGCACGATCAGGCTGGTCAGGTAGAGGGCCGCGGCACTCACCAGCCAGCGGATCATGAGCCCTCGCACAGAGCGCGTCTACGTCGAAGCGGGCGCCTCCTGCAAGCGCGACGGGAGCCGGACACGGAGCACGATCGCCGTGGCGGCGAGCGCGCCCGCGACCACGAGCGCCAGCGCCGCGTCGTAGCGACCGGTCAGGTCGCGCACGAAGCCCGTGGCGGGCACGCCGATCGCCTGGGCGACGACGATCAGCGGCGCCATTCGCCCCGCGATCGCCCCGTAGTGCAGCCGGCCGAACGCCTCGCCGACGAGGCTCGCCTGGAGGGTCGCGTTGCCGCCCATGGCGTAGCCATAGAGCACGACGTAGCAGGCCAGCAGCGGCACGCTGTGGGTTGGCCCGAGCCAGAGGAGCAGCACGCCCGCCGCCTGCAGGCAGAAGCACGCTGCGGCCACCCGGCGCTGGTCGAAGCGGTCGAGGAGCGCCCCGAACCGGAGCTTCCCGACCACCCCCATCGCGGCGGTCGCCCCGAGGACGAGCGCGGCGCGGTCGGCGGGCATGCCGCGGTCGCGGAGGAGCGGGATCTGGTAGAGCAGTACGCTCGACAGGCCTGCCATGGTGAGCCCGAAGGCGGCCGCCAGGAGCCAGAAGTTCGCCTCCCGGACCGCCACCTGCGGGCGCACGGACCGTTCCCGCTCCCGCTCGAAGAACGCGACGCCCGCGCCCGGGTTGCCGGAGGAGGGCGGCGGCTCGCCGTCGGGCAGGAGACCCAGCTCGGCGGGGTCGCGGCGCATGAAGGCGAGCACGGGCGGGAGGACGAGCGCCGCGACGGTGAGCCCGAGCAGCGCGTAGGCGCCGCGCCAGCCCACCCGGTCGATCAGGAACTGCGCGAGCGGCGCGAACAGGATGCCGCCGGCCGAGATGCCCGCGGTGGAGAACCCGAGGGCACGGCCGCGCTTGCGGACGAACCAGCGCGCCACGGCGGCGTTGTTCGGCAGTCCGCCGATGCACGTCGAGCCGAGCGCGACGGGCACTGCAAGACAGCCGTAGAGGCCCGGCAGCGAGCGGACCCGCGAGAGGAGCAGGAACCCCGTCGCCAGCGAGATGGCGCCGGCGATCTCGACCGGCCGCGCGCCCCGGCGGTCCACCACGCGGCCGATCGCGATCCCGTACGCCGCGCAGGCGAGCTGCATCGACGCGTACGCGCCGGCGACGCGTCCGCGCCCGCCAAACACCGCCGCGAGCGGCGTCAGGAAGACGCTCCAGGCGTAGAAGATGAGGCCGGTATTCACCGCGTGGCAGACGAACGCCACGAGGACGATGCACCAGCCGTGGTAGACGCGCCGGAACGTCAATCAGCCGCGCCGCCCGCGAGCCGTTCGACGCCTGCCACCGGCGTCGCGTCGCACGCGCTCCCCCCGCACTGTCAAGCGCGCGCGCCGAACGCCGTGGACTCCCCCCGGGGCCCATGGTACGGAAAAGGGTCGTTCGAGGAGGTCCTTCATGGCGCGATTCCGCTCGAACAAGCGGGCCAAGGAGCTGCAGCGCAAGGCGAAACACGAAGCGAAGGAGGCCCGGAAACGCGAGCGTCAAGAGCGGGCGCAGGCGGGCGAAGCCGACGACGACATCGACTGGAGCCAGGCGGTCGGCATCAGTCCTCCCCCGGGCACGGTGTCGGATAAGCCAGACGAGGCCGGCGCGGACGACGAGGAGGAGGAAGAAGAAGAGGTCGAAAAATGACCTCGAAAGCGTGAACGCGCCGCGACGCCGAGGATCGCGGGCGAGCGGTAGGGGACGCACATCGCCGTGAACGTGAAGCAACACGCGGTACGGCCCGGGGTCGGAAACAGCGCAATCCGCGCTGGCACGGGAGTGGCAGCGCCCCGCGCGGGGGGATCGGGGTATGCACCTGCGCTACGCGTTGCTCGCGTTGTTGGCCGAGGGAGAAGCGCACGGCTATCAGCTGCTGAAGCTCTTCAATCAACGCCTCGGCCCGTTCTGGCACCCGAACATCGGGCAGGTCTATCAGCTGCTGCACGAGCTCGAGCGTCGCGGCTTCGTGGTTCGACGCGATCAAACGTTCGGCACGCGCTTGCGGCGCTTGTTTCGCCTCACGCCGCGCGGCGAGCGGGCGCTCGCCACCTGGCTCACCCGCCGTCCGGGATGGCCGCCGCCACTGCGCGACGAGATCTTCGTCCGCCTGCTCGCCGCCGAGCGCCAGGGCGCGGGGGCGGTGCTCGCCCAGCTCGAACGGCAGGAAGCCGAGTACCGCCGCTACATCACACTCGTGCAGGAGGAGGGGACACGCCCCGGGGCTCCGCTCACCCGGCGCCTCGCCCACGAGGCGGCGCTCGGTCAGGCCGAGGCGCACCTCCGCTGGCTCGTCCGCTGCCGTCAGGCGCTCGGCTCGGCGGCGGACCGGGTCATGGCGCACGCGTCCTGAGCATCGGTCCCGCGGCCGCGCTCAGGCGGCGAGCAAGGACTCGAGCGCGGCGAGCAGCCCCGCGGGCGCGTCGGCGGCGGCGGCGCTCAGCGGATGGCACCACCGCCAGCGCGTGCTCGCGCGGACGACGGGCCGCCCGTCGCCGGCCCGTGCGACGTGCTGGTGAACGTCCAGGCCGTCGGCGAGCGGCGCAAACCAGGTGGTGGTCTCGAGCCGATCGCCGTAGCGCGCCGGCTCACGGTACTCGAGATCGCCACCTGCCAGCACGGGCACGGTCCCGTCCGCGACCAGCCGCGCGAGCGGCCAGCCGGCGTGCTCGATCGCGTCGAGCGCCGCCTGCGCGACGAGGTCGAGGTGGACGGCGTTGTTCATGTGCCCGAGGGAATCCAGCTCGTAGACCCGGACCTGGTGCGTCGCGCGAGCCGGCCGCGCGGGGGGTGGTGGGGCGTGCCAGCCGTCGCGCTCCTGCGGCACGCTCGTCCCGCCGAAGGCATCCTCCATCTCGGCGGGTACGCGCCGCGGCCGTCCGCTCGCGAGGTCGACGTAGACCCAGTCGGTGCGTGCCACGAGACGGAGCGCGCCGTCGGCGCCGCGCACCTCGTAACGCCGGCGCGAGCGGACGCGCCGGAAGTCCTCGACCCAGGTGCGGATCTCGAGCTCCTCGCCTGCCGTCGCAGGGCGCAGCACCGCGAACGTCGAACGGCGGACCAGCCACACGGCACCCGCCGCGGCGTACCACGCCGCATCGAAGCCGGCCGCCGTGCTCGCCTCCACCGCCGCGTGCGCGAGGTAGCGCAGGTACACGCCAGGGTGCACCCGCCCGAAGGCGTCGAGCTCGTGGTGGCGGACGTTGACGAGGGACGTGTACACGCCGCGCACGACGCCGGGCTTGCTAGCATACTCCGGGCGGCGTTTACAGGGGACCGGCGCGCGGCTAGGAGGTCCGCCGTGGCGACCCGTGGCCTGCCGCTGCCCCTTCGCAACGCGCTCGCGGCGCTCGCGATCGCCGCGCTCGAGGACGACGCGGCCGTCGCCGCGCTCGAATGGCTCGCGCGGCCGGCGAGCGAGCCCCCGCCAAGCGCGAGGCGATGGCTCGCCGACGTGCACCTCGTCGAGCCGTGCGGCGCGACGCTGCTGCCCGTGCATGCGCCGCACGCGGACGCCGCGGCCGCCCACGCGGCGCGCGCCCTGCGCGCCGCCGCGGCACACCGGGCCATCGCGTCGCCACGGCCCGGCGATTCGATCACGGCAGCCGTCCGGCGGGCCGCAGCGCTCTGGGGGGAACGGCTCTTCTTCGAGGTGCATGAGGTCCTCGAGGCGGTGTGGAAGACCGCGGCCGGCGAGCCGCGCCAGGCCCTGCAGGGCGTCATCCAGATCGCGGTCGCGTACCACCATCTCGCGCACGGAAATCTGCGCGGGGCCCGCGCGCTGATGACCGAGGGCCGCGCCCGTCTCGTGAGCGTTCCGGCGAGCGCGCTGTCCCCGCTCGACGTCCGTGCCCTGATCGAGGCGACCGCGCCCTGGGCCGCCGCGCTCGGCGCGGGCGGTCCCCTGCCACCCGACCCGCCGGCGCTGACGCTGGCCGGCTGACCGCAGCCGTCGCGTTCGCGGCTCACGCCTCGAGCCGACGCTTCAGCTCCGCGACCGCCGCCAGCTGGTCGCGCCACGAGGCGAGTGTGACGGCCAAGCGGTCCACCTCGGCGCGCAGCCGGTCGATCTCGGCACGCTCGACGGCCGCCAGCGCGGTCTCGAGCCGGAAGAGCAGCCCACCGATCCCGCCGTCGTGCTCGAATCGGCTGTCGAGCGCTTCGCGCGCCTGCAGCACCCGGGCTGCGTCCCACAGGAGGGTCGCCGACGTCTGCGACGGCGGCGGAGCGGAAGCTCGCGGCGCGGGACTCTCGGGCGTCTCTGGTGCCGCCGGCTCGAGTGGGGGGGCGAGGGGCGCGGCGTCGGCCGGCACCACACGCTCGAAGGGGCCGAGTGCGCGCAGCCAGAACCGCTCGTACTCGGCGCGCCGGACGGGGTCGCGGAGGATCTCGTAGGCCTGCTTCGCCTGCCGGAAGCGGACGCTGTCGCCTCCCACGTCGGGATGGGTCGTCCGCGCCACCTCGAGCCAGCGCTGCCGGATCGCGTCGCCCGAGCTGAGCGGCGCAATGCCGAGGATGCGGTACAGGTCCATTCGACGGCGCTCGGCCATCGCCCCGAGCAGCACGGCGGCGCGATCGACGACGTAGTCGGGCGTGATTCCTCGCCGGCGCGCGGTGCGGCAGATCTCCGAGTAATAGTACGAGCGGCGGGCCCGGGCGGTGTCGACGAGCAGCTCGTAGAGGAAGGCGGCCTCGTCGTCGGGACCGATGAAGAGCTCCTCGATCGCTCCCGCATCGAGGATCTTCGCGAGGCCCTCGAGGGCCAGTCGCCGATTGCGCATGGACACGGCCACCGCGGGCCGGGCTTCTATCAAATCGCCCCGCGGCCCGGAAGATGATTCGTGCGCGGCGGCGCCGGTTGCATTCGAAGGGACCTTGGGCGAGACTCGCCGCCCGATGACGAGCCGGGCGCGCGCGACGCTCCTCGCGCTGGCGACGATCGCCATCCCTGCGCTCGGCCTCGCGCAGTTCCCGCTCGACCAGCAAGGCCGCCACGGCTTGCGGGACCGCTACAACCAGCCGCAGAACCACCAGAAGCTCGACGAGAACATCCGGAAGCTGAACGGCGACGACCCCGAGGCGCGTCTGGAGGCCGTGCGGGCGCTCGGCGAGATCAACGAGCCGAAGGCGATCGAGTATCTGCTGCAAGCCGCGAATGACCCCGACATGCGCATCCGCATCAAGGCGATCGACACGCTCGGCAACGCGCACGCGAAGGAGGCGACCGGTCTGCTCATCCAGCAGCTCTTCCTGCGCGGCACCGACCTGCCCACGAAACAGCGCATCCTGGCCGCGCTCGGGAAGATCGGCGACCCGCGCGCGACCGGCCCGATCCTCGACATCCTGTCGCGCGACATCGACCCGGCCGTGCGCGGCAACGCGATCTTCGCCCTCGGCGAGATCGGCGACCGCGCGGCGCTGTCCGCACTCGAATCGTTGGCGAAAGACGGCCCCGACGACGTGCTCCGCCGCCTCGCCGTCGAGGCGGCCCGGAAGATCCGCGACCGCCCGGCGCCGGCGGTGGTGCCGCCGGCTCTGGCCGTCGACCACCGGCCCGCAGAGAACGCCGCAACGCGCTAGGAGCGCGACCCAAGACTTCTTGGGTCGCGGGCACGGACGCGAGCATGTGGCGCTCGCGGCATGCGCGACCGCCGTGCCGCGGCTGGCGAAGCCAGCGCGGCAGAACGCACACGCGCCGTTCCAGAGGTCTCGCGGCGCTCATGCGTACCGGTTGGCGATTGGGCCGGTCTGCGGCGGCCGTGGAAACGCGCGTGTTCGTCTGCCGCGCTGGCTTCGCCAGCCGCGGCAGGACAGTCGAGCGTGATCCCGACGGAACACCCTCGCGTCCGGTTCGCGACCCAAGATGTCTTGGGTCGCGCTCCTAGCCGCCCGAGCGTGGGGCGTGCCCGTGGAGGTACTCGCGCAGCGCTTCGGTGATGAACGTCCGCAGCAGGCGCTCGTCGTGCAGACACTGCAGGCGGACGCGCCGCCACAGGTGCCGCGGCACGCGCGCATTCAGGTTGACGAGCGTCTCGGTCGACTCCGCCTCTGCGGAACCATGCGCGTGGCGGTGTTCCATCATCGTGTCACCCTCTCCGAGGATCAGCGCCGGTTGTCCGAGGTCCCTGCAGCACGCTAAGCTCTCACCCCTGCGCGCCGAGGTGGCGGAACTGGCAGACGCAGAGGACTCAAAATCCTCCGCCCGCAAGGGCTTAGGGGTTCGATTCCCCTCCTCGGCACTCGCCACCTCATGTGAGCGCAGCCGGGTTCCAGTACTCGCGCCAGGCGGCGATGCGGCCGTCGCGCATCTCGGCGACGCTCATGCCGCGCCATTCGACCTGCCCGCCGCCGCCGCGCCGCTCGATCGCGATGCGCCACTCCGCCAGCACGACGTCCCCCCACACCGCGAGATGCTCGAGGTCGAAACGCACCGGGCGTCCCGTCGCGAGCGAGCGGCCCACCAGCTCGGCGAACGCGTCGCGACCGCGGAGCGGCTCGGGGTGCAGCGGCGACTGGAAGGTCATGTCCTCGGTCCACAACGCCAGGTAGCCGTCCAGGTCCGCGTCGAGCCACGCACGACGCCTGCGCTCGAACAGCGTCACAGCATCCTCGTGACTCAACATGGGATTTGGCTAGCACGTTGCGAGCCCACCGCCCATCCCACCGAAAGATCCCGCTACCTCAGTGCGAGCCGGAAACGCGCGCGGATGGTGCCGGAGCGCTCTCCCGCATGACGGTGCGCAGCAGCCGCTCCATGAACCCGACCTGAACGTTGAGGGCCATGATCTCGTCCGCGAGGCGCGACCACGCATCGGCGGCGGCGGACCGCGGATCGTCCGGCCGCAGTGCGGGCAGCTGCTCGGCGGCCTCCACGACGGCCTCCGAGGCGAGCTTCACGTGAATCGCGAGCTCGAGAAATCTGTCGACCACGGCGTGCTCCCCCACTTCGCGGCGGGCCAATAGCAAGCCCGGGAGCCGATCGCCACCGAAGCGAGAAAAGCGGAACCCGTCGCCGTCACCTTTGGACGCATCGCGTGTTGCGCGACCGCGGGGCGGATGCGATGACACCACCGAGACACGGGCGAATCCTGATGCGCGGCGCGCTGCTGGCGGTGGTCACCCTGCTGCTCTGGGGCGCATTTGCACCAGCGAGCGCGCGCGTGCGCGTGTTCGTGGGCGGTGTCTTCGGGGCGCCGGCCCCGTATCCATACTGGGCGCCCTACCCGTACCCTTACTACTACCCGCCCTACCCGTACGTGGATTACTCCGTGCCGCCTCCGGGCTGGGAGGCCGGACACTGGGAATGGCGCCGCGACGCCTGGGGCCGGGGAGTCTGGGTGTGGGTACCCGGGCATCTGCGGTAGCATAGATCATGATCGCTTCCCGCCACCCGCGCCGCTCGACCTTCGCAGCCGTGGCTTCAATGCTCCTTGCCGCCACCGTCGCCGTGGCGCAGCCGCCGCCCGCACCGCCCTATCCGCCCGCTCCGCCGCCGCGCACCGCGCCCCCGGCCCCGCCGCCGCGGCGCTACCCACCGCCCGCGGTCGTCGAGTCGGCTCCCCCGCCGCTCTCTCCTGCGATGCGCGTCATCTACGCCCCGTTCTATGTCGCGGGTCTCGTGATCCGCTACGGCGTCTACTATGTCATCGTCGCCCCCCTCGAGGTTTTCGGGCGAGCGCTCAACTACGGCGTCGAGGGCGGGGTCTCGAAGGGAGACGATCGATGAGGCGGCTGCTCGTCATGAGCGTCGCGCTCGCCGTCGCCATGTTCGCACCGGCGGCGGCCGCGATGCGCGGAGGGGGCGGGCACGGCATGCACGGCGGGGCGGCACGAGGCGGGATGCCCGGCGCGGGGCGCGGCTTCGCCGGCCCCCGGGGTGCGGCCCCCGGCTGGCACGGGCCGTGGCGGCACGGGCATCCTCACTCGCATGTCTTCTTCGGATTCGGCTTCCCGTTCTTCGCCGACCCGTTCTTCTACCCGTACTACGTGCCGTACCCGGCGTACGCGTATCCCCCGCCGCCGCCTCCGGAGGAACCGGGCTACGAGGAGCCCAGCACTGAGGCCCCGGGCGCCGAGGCGCCCCCGGTAGAGGAGGAGCAGCCCGAGGCGGAAGACGCCGAGCGCGCCAGCTATGGGCTCGTGCAGCTGAAGGGCGTCCCCGAGGGCGCGTCGGTCGATCTCGACGGGCGGTTCTGGCTGAAGGCCGAGCGCCTCGAGAGCCGCTGGCTCGCGTTGCCGCGCGGGCCGCACACGCTCACCGTGCGTGTCGAAGGGCATGAGCCGGCGGAGCGGCGCGTCGACGTCGAGTCCGGGAAGACGCAGGTCGTCCGCTTCGGTCCGTTCGAGCGCACCGCCTGACGAGCCTTTCGTCGTCTCGGTCCCTTTGCTATCGTCGGCGGCATGGCTGACCTGTTGGCAGTTTCCGACGACTCGTTCGAGCAGGAGGTGCTGCAGAGCTCCGCTCCCGTGCTCATCGACTTCTGGGCCCCTTGGTGCGCGCCGTGCCGGGCGATCGCGCCGGTCGTCGAGGAGATCGCACGCGAGTTCTCGGGCAAGCTGAAGGTCGTGAAGATGAACGTGGACGACAACCCTCGCACGCCGTCGCGCTACGGTGTGCGCGGCATCCCGAACCTGATCCTCTTCCAGGCCGGCGAGGTGAAGGAGCAGATCATCGGCGCCGTGCCGAAGGCGCAGCTGGTCAAGGCGATCGGAAAAGTCGTCCCAGCGTAGCGCCACGCGAGGCCACCGTCGTTCGCGAGAACGGGTCCCGGCCCCGCTCAGAAGAAGAAGCGGCGCATCGAGACGTTCATCACCAGGCCGATACCGGCCAGCAGGCAGAGCAAGGACGACCCGCCGTAGCTGAAGAAGGGCAGCGGGATGCCAACGACGGGCAGCAGGCCCGTCGTCATCCCGACGTTGATCACGACCTGCCAGAAGACGATCGCCATCAGGCCGAGCGCGAGCAGCACGCCGAAGCGGTCCCGGGCGCGTGACGCGATCACCAGCCCGCGCAGGACGAGCCCGAGATAGAGGGCCATGAGCACGATCGCGCCGACGAACCCCCACTCCTCGGCGAACACCGAGAAGATGAAGTCGGTGTGCTGCTCTGGCAGGAAGTTCAGATGGTTCTGCGTCCCGCGCAGGAACCCCTTGCCCCACACGAGCCCGGAGCCCACCGCGATCTTCGACTGAATCACGTGGTACCCGGCTCCGAGCGGGTCCAGGTCGGGGTTCAGGAACGTCAGGATGCGGCGTTGCTGGTACGTCTTCAGGTGTCGCCAGAGAAGGGGCGCCAGCACGCCGACCGGCGCCGTGACGGCGGCGAGCCAGCGGAGCTGCACCCCGCCGAGCACGAGCATGGTGAGCGACACGACGCCGAGGACGGCGACCGTCCCGAGGTCCGGCTGGGCCAGGATCGCCGCGGCCGGGAACGCGGTCAGCACCAGCGGGACGACCAGCTCCCGGATCCCGAGGCGTGCCCCGGGGGTGCGGGAGAAGTGCCGGGCCAGCACCAACACCAAGGCCAGCTTCATGAACTCCGAGGGTTGGATCGACGCCGGCCCGACCCGGATCCAGCGGCGCGACCCGCCGCCGATCCGGCCGAGCACCGGCACCGCGAGCACGGCGAGCAGCACCAAGAGGTAGATGAAGTAGGCCGAGCGGTCGAGCCGGCGGTAGTCGAACGCCAGCACGGCCAGCATCACCGCGACACTGGCTGCCAGCCACGCCAGCTGGCGGACGGCCAGGGGCGACCAGCCCGCGGCGCCCGGGGCGTGGGTTGCGCTGTAGACCGTCGTCACGCCGAGTGCGGAGACGGCGAGGGAGAGGAGCGGGAGAACCCATTCGAAGTGGGTGAGGAGTCTCCGGTCAAATTTCATCGGGGGGCCCGTGCGCTGCTCGGGCGCGGCTCCGCCGCGCCCTGCGCTGCTCCGATGCCCCCCGAACCCCCGTCGCTCGCCCGCGGCGAAGCCGCGGGCGGCTCCGGCCGCCGGCCCGCCCCCGCTTGCACGAGCTCGCTCGCCTGCGCGAGCCCCGCTTCCGCTTCGCTCGCCCGCGGCTTCGCCGCGGGCATTGCCATTGGTTTGGCGTCGAGGCTGGCTTCCTGTGCCGTGGGGAGAGATGGGCCCTGGTTGCGGCCGAAGTAGTGGGAGAGGATCTGCTGGACCATCGGGGCGGCGACGGTGCCGCCGTGCTCGCCGGCGTGCTCGACGATGCAGGCGATCGCGATCTCCGGGGCCTCGTAGGGCGCGAAGGCGATGAACCAGGCGTGGTCGCGCGCGGCGTTGGGGCCGCGGTTCGTGCCCGTGCGATCCTCGCCGAGCTTGACCGCCTGGGCGGTGCCGGTTTTGCCGGCGACCTCGATGCCGGGGACACGCGCCTTCTTGCCGGTGCCGGACTCGGTCATCACGACGTCCCGCATCCCGGCGCGGACCTGCTCGAGCGTCGACTTCTTCAGGTGCGCCTCGCCCAGGACCTCGGGCTGCACCTCGTCGCGCAGCGTGCCGTCCGGCGCCTCGATGCGCTTGACGTAGTGCGGGCGGTAGCGGGTGCCGCCGTTGGCGATGACGGCGGTCATCTGCGCCATCTGGAGAGGCGTCGCGGTCACGTACCCCTGGCCGATCGCGACCGAGAGCGTCTCGCCGGCGAACCACGGCTGATGGAAGCGGCGGCGCTTCCACTGCGTATCGGGAATGGTGCCCGTCTTCTCGTGCTCGAGGCGGATGCCGGTCGGCAGGCCGAGGCCGAGCCGGCGTGCGTACTCCGCGATGCCGTCGACGCCGAGGCGCTGACCCGCCTGGTAGAAGAACACGTCGCACGACTCGACGATCGCGCGGTGCAGGCTCACGCCGCCGTGCCCCCCCTTCTTCCAGCAGCGGAAGAAGTGGCTGCCGAACTGGATGCCGCCGGAGCACGAGAAGCCGGTGGCCGCCGTGACGGCGCCTTCCTCGAGCGCCCCCGTCGCCACCGCGATCTTGAAGGTCGAGCCGGGCGGGAACTGCCCCTGCACGGCACGGTTGTTGAGGGGGCGCTGGCGGTCCTGGACGAGCGCTCGCCACTCGTCGGGCCGGATGCCGCGCGCGAAGACGTTCGGGTCGAAGGCCGGGTGGGAGACCATGACGAGGATCTCGCCGTTGCGCGGGTCGAGGGCGACGATCGCGCCCGCCGCGTCGCCGAGGGCCCGCTCGGCCGCCTCCTGGAGGTCGCGGTCGAGCGTGAGCGTCAGCGTGCTGCCCGGCACGTCGGGGACCTCCTGGAGGACCCGCATGCGCCGGCCGAGGGCGTCGACCTCCACCTGCTGCCCGCCGGGAATACCGCGCAGGTCCCCGTCCCAGGACTTCTCGAGGCTCGCCTTGCCGACGAGGTCGCCGGACCGGTACCCGCTCGCACCGTCCCTCAGGTCCGCCTCGCTCACCTCGCCGACGTACCCGAGGAGGTGGCTCGCGAGCGGGCCGAAGGGGTAGTAGCGGCGGGGCCCCACCTGGACCGAGACGCCCGGCAGCTCGAGCTGATGCGTCTCGAGCGCCACCACACCGCGCCAGTCGAGGTCGCGCCGCAGCACGATGCCCTCGTAGGGTGGCCGCTTGGTCGGCGCATGCAGCATCTGGTGCACCGCGCTCTCGGACTCTTCGAGGTACGCGGCGACGTTCCGCAGGACGCGGCGGCGATCGTGCGCGTCCTCGGGCACGAAGACGACATCGAACGCGGGCCGGTTGTCGATCAGGATCTCGCCGTGCCGGTCGTAGACGACGCCCCGCGCGGCCGGGACGCGGACCAGCCGGATGCGGTTGTTCTCCGAGAGGGAGCGCATCTCGGGTCCGTGCACCACCTGCAGGAGCCACAGCCGGGCGGCGAGGAGTGCAAAACCCACGAGGACGGCGACCGCGCCGGCCACCAGGCGGGCCTGCAGCTCCGGAGGCACCTCCCGCGGAACGACGTGAAAATCTCGCGAAGCCATGTCAGCCGAGACCGAGGAGCCGCTTCTCCCACGCCACGAACCCGAACACGGGCGGCGTCACGAGCGCCGCGGCCGCCGCCTCGAGCAGGCCGTGACGCAGCACATGCTGCCAGATGGGCGCCGGCGCGGCCACCACCGCGCCGACGGCCACGGCGGCCAGCTCGCGCCCGAGGCTGCCGAGGAAGACCATCGCCATGGCCGGCAACCCGCCCTCGATCCAGAGGTTGCGGGCGACGAGCGCCACACCCGCGTACACGACGGTCAGCGCGAAGGCGTTGGCCCCGAGCACCGTGCCCGAGAACGTGTCGAGGAAATAGCCGAAGAGGAAGGCCCCCATGGCGCCCCCGACGCCGTGGTGCCGAAGCCCGAGATAGACGGTCAAGACGAGGATCAGGTCGGGCACGACGGGGAGGCGCGGCAGCGATGGGAAGACCGTCGTCTGGATGACCATTGCCGCGAGGCCCGCGCCCCCGAGGGCGACGAAGCTCCGCACGCCTCAACCGCTCGGCACGTCGCCGGGCTCGACCGGCTCGACCGCGCCGCGCGTGACGAGCACCTCCTCGAGCTGCGAGAAGTCGACCCGGGGCGCCACCTCGGCGTACTGGAACAGGCCCTGCCCCCGCTTGTCCACCGCCACCACGTGGCCGATCGGCAGGCTCTTCGGGAAGATGCCGTCGAGGCCCGAGGTGATGACCACGTCGCCCACCTGGACGTCCTCGGTCCGCTTGACGAACTTGAGGCCGCACCCGTCGTCGACGATACCCTCGACGATGCCCCGCGCCCGCGTGCGCTGGACGAGCGCGTCGACCCCGCTGTTGTGATCGTTGATCAACAGCACGCGGGCCGCATGGCGGCTGGCGAGGAAGACCTGTCCGACGATGCCCTCGGGCGCCAGCACCGCCGCCCCCTTCACCACCCCGTCGGCATCGCCTCGGTCGACCACCAGCGTGCGGGCGATGCCGGTGGCGTCGCGGCCGATCACCCGGGCGGTGAGCACGTCGCCGCGCAGCGTCTCGCGGAGGTCGAGGAGGCGGCGGAGGCGGACGTTCTCGAGCTCCGCCTCGCCGAGGCGCGTCACCTGCTCCTCCAGCTCGCGGACCCGTTGGCGCAGCGTCTCGTTCTCCTCGCGGCTGTGCATCAGCTCGCCGACGCCGCGCCACGTGCCGATGACGGCATGCCCGACGGCGGTGCTGCCGCGCTGCAGGGGCGCCATGACCTCCAGGAAGAACCGCCCGAGCGGGTCGTTGCGTGCCCGCTCGCCGGCCGTCCTGAGCGCGAGCACGCCGGCGAGCAGGAGGAAGACCGCCGAGCTCAGGACCGCTCGGTTTCGGCGGAGGAAGTCCAACACATTCTACGCGGCCACGGCGCCGCGCTCGAAGAGGCCGGCGGCGGAGCCGGCACGGCACCGCACGTCGTGGGTCCGGGCCTAGTTGATGGCGACGTCCTTGAGGAGCGAGAGTTCATCCAGGACCTTGCCGGCCCCCATGACGACGGCGGTGAGCGGGTCGTCGGCCAGTACGACCGGCAGGCCCGTCTCCTCGCGCAGCAAGGTGTCGAGGTTGCGGAGAAGCGCGCCCCCACCGGCCAGCACGATGCCCTTGTCGACGATGTCCGAGGCCAGCTCGGGCGGCGTGCGCTCGAGGCCGATGCGGACCGCCTCGACGATCTGGTTGATGGGCTCGAGGAGCGAGTCGCGGATCTCCTCGTCGGTGATCTCGACCGTCTTCGGGACGCCGGCGACCAGGTCCCGGCCCTTGATCTCCATCGTCTGCAGCTCGTTGCCCGGATACGCCGAGCCGATCGTGATCTTGATGAGCTCCGCGGTCCGTTCCCCGACCAGGAGGTTGTACTTCCGCTTGATGTACTGGACGATCGCCTCGTCCATCTTGTCGCCGCCGACGCGCACGGACTTGGAGAACACGATGCCCGAGAGCGAGATGACCGCCACTTCCGTCGTGCCGCCCCCGATGTCGACCACCATGTTGCCGGTCGGCTCGGTGATGGGGAGCCCGGCGCCGATCGCCGCCGCCATCGGCTCCTCGACGAGGTAGACCTCGCGCGCGCCCGCGGACTCGGCCGACTCGCGCACCGCCCGCTTCTCGACCTCGGTGATGCCGAACGGCACGCAGATGATGATCCGAGGCCGCACCAGCGTCTTGCGGTTGTGGATCTTCTGGATGAAGTAGCGAAGCATCGCCTCGGTGATCTCGAAGTCGGCGATGACGCCGTCCTTGAGCGGCCGGATGGCGACGATGTTGCCCGGCGTGCGCCCGACCATCTTCTTCGCCTCGGCCCCGACGGCCAGCACGCGCCGGCCGCCCCGGCCGCCGGCTTCCTTCTGGACCGCGACGACCGACGGCTCGTTGCACACGATCCCCTCGCCCTTGACGTAGATGAGGGTGTTCGCCGTCCCCAGGTCGATCGCCAGGTCGTTCGAAAATACACCGAGAATCGAGTCGAGGATCATCGCCTGCGCGCCCGCCCTTCCGCCGCCGAATCGGTGGTCGTGTGGTGGTGAATATGGCTACCAGAAACATCGGCAGGCGGCAACGTAAACTTGAACGAGGCCGGCGGTTTGCAATGCCGGGAACGCTCCGCTAGCCTCGCCGGCGGGCGCTGGGAATGCTGCGCTTCCTCCGTAAGTACTCCAATTCCACCGGCATCAAGATCCTCTACGGCGTCCTGGCCGGCCTGTTCATCCTGTGGGGGGTCGGGGCCGTCGGGGGGCAGCGGATGGACGTCGTGGCGCGCGTCGGCGGGCAGCCGATCAGCCGGCGCGACGTCGAACGTGCCACGGCCGCCCTCCAGCGCCGCTTCGAAGGGATGCCGCCCGAGGTGGTCCGGAGCCTGAACCTCCGCGAGCGCGCCCTCGACGGGCTCATCGAGGACGTGCTCGTGCGCCAGGAGGCCGAGCGGCTCGGCATCCGCGTCACCGAAGCCGAGCTGATCGAGGCGATCACCCGCATGCCCGAGTTCCACGAGGACGGCCGGTTCAGCCGCGAGCGCGTGGAAGCCGTGCTGCGCTACCAGCGCGACCGCGGCGAGTTCGAGGACCAGCTCCGGCGCTCGATCCTGTTCCAGCGCCTGCAGTCGCTGGTGACCGACGGGGTCCACGTGAGCGACGGCGAGGTCGAGGAGCGCTACCGCCTCGACCACGCGCAGGTGAACCTGGCCTTCGTGCGGGTCCCCGCCGCCGGAGAGGAGAAGGGCATCAGCCTCACGGACGAGGACCTCGCCAAGTACCTCCAGGACCACTCCGACCGCTATCGGGTCCCGGCCAATATCCGCGCCCGCTACGTCGCGTACCGCCGCACGGATTTCCTCGCCCAGGCCGAGGTCCCCGAGTCGGCGATCACCGACTACTACGAGCTGCACAAGGACGACAGGTTCACCGAGCCCGAGCAGGTGCACGCGCGGCACATCCTCGTGAAGGTGGCGAACGACGCCGGCGAGCCGGCGAAGACCGCGGCGCGCAAGAAGGCGGAGGACCTGCTC
Source organism: Deltaproteobacteria bacterium (assembly GCA_005888095.1). Lineage (GTDB taxonomy): Bacteria > Desulfobacterota > Binatia > DP-6 > DP-6 > DP-3. The sequence goes on from VBKF01000127.1 coordinate 21,217, forward strand.
GCCAAGGTCCGGGCGGGCGGCGACTTCGCCGCGCTCGCGCGCAAGAACTCCGACGACCCGGGGTCCGCCGCGAAGGGGGGCGACCTCGGCTTCTTCGGCCGCGGCACGATGACGCCGGCGTTCGAGAGCGCCGCCTTCGCGCTCGAGTCCGGCAAGGTGAGCGACGTCGTCGAGACGCCCTTCGGCTTCCACATCCTCCGGACGGACGAGCACAAGCCCGGCGGCGTGAAGCCGCTCGACGCGGTGCGCGACGAGATCGTCCAGACGCTGCGCGGCGAGCAGGCCCTCGAGCTCGCGCGCAAGCAGGCGGAGGCGGACCGGCGGGCGGTCGTGCGCGGCAAGTCGCTTGCGGAGGCCGCGGCCGGGCGGGCCGTCGAGGAAACGCCGCCCTTCGCCGCGGCCGACGAGATTCCCGGTGTCGGCCGCGTGAAGGCGTTCGCCGATGCCGCCTTCGCCCTCCGCGAGGGCGAGGTGAGCGACCTGGTCGAGACCGACGACGCGATCTACCTCCTCACCCCCTTCGAGCGGACCGAGGCGCACCTCCCGCCGCTCGACAAGGTGCGCGACCGGGTGACCGCCGACGCCCGTCGCGAGCGAGCCGAGGCGGCTGCGAGGACGCGAGCCGAGGCGCTGATCGCGCGCGCGAAGCAGACGGGGCTCGAGAAGGCGGCCGAGGAGGCAGGCCTCAAGGTCGAGGAGACGGGCTACTTCGAGCGGCAGACGGCGACGCTCCCGGGGCTCCCGCCGATGCCCGAGCTTCGCACCGACGCCCTGGCGCTCACCGCCGACGCCCCGCTCGCGCCGAAGGTGTACGCCGCCGGCGGCGACGCGGTGGTCGCGGCGCTCCGGGACCGCAAGCTCGCCGACATGAGCGGCCTCGCCGCCGCCAAGGACGGCCTGCGCGACAGCCTGCTCCAGCAGAAACGCCAGGCGATCGTCCGCGGGTACGTCGACTTCCTGAAGGAGAGCGCGCTGCGCGCGGGAAGGCTCGACGTGCGCGCCGACCTGAAGGGCTGAGACCGCGCGCGGGCGCTGCGGTCCGCGCCGGATGGTCGACGCCTTCAGCCTGCCCGGCTCGCGGCCTCTCGGCTGCCTGCTCGTACACGGCTTCACCGGCACGCCCGAGGAGATGCGTCCCCTCGGCGAGGCGCTTGCCGCACGGGGCTTCCCGGTCCACGCCGTGCGGCTCGCCGGGCACGGCACCGACGTGGCCGAGCTCGCGCGCACCCGCTGGACCGACTGGTTCGCCTCGGTCGAGGCGGGTGTCGCCCGGCTGCGGGCCTCGACCGAGCGGCTCGCCGTCGCCGGCATGTCGATGGGCAGCCTGCTTGCGCTCCACCTGGCGGCCACGCGTCCCGAGGACGTGACCGCGCTCGTCCTGTGCGGCACGCCGCTCCGCCTGAGCGACGCGCGGGTGCGCTGGGTGCCGCTCCTCGCGCGGCTGCTGCCCACCCGGCTTGCCATGCTCCCCAAGCCGGACGGCCCCGACGTTGCGGACGCCGCGATGCGCGCCGCGAGCCGGAGCTATCGCATGACGCCGCTCGCCGGCGTGACGGAGCTCCTGCGGCTGCAGGCGGTCGTGCGGCGCGAGCTCTCGCACGTCACGCAGCCCGCGCTCCTGCTCCATGGCCGCCACGATCACAGCGTGCCGTTGGCCAACCTGGAGCTGCTGCGGCGCAGCCTGGGGTCGCCGTGGATCGAGACCGGCGTGCTCGAACACAGCTGGCACGTGATCACCATGGACGTGGAGCGCGACGAGGTGGGGCGTCTCGCCGCCGAGTTCCTCGAGCGCGTCGAGGCCGCGCCGGCCCACGCTGAGTCCGATCGGCCGCGAAGTTAGGAGCTCGACTTGAGATGGAATCTCCGCGCGCGCCGCGCGCGGCCGAGCGAAGCGAGCGGGGAGTGAGGACCCGGCGGGCTCCGCCCGACGGGGCGAGGGGCAGAGCCCCTCGCTCATCTAGCTAGCCGAGGGAAAAACGAGACTCGGGTCTCCCAACCGAGCCAACGTGGTCGAGCGCGAGCAGCCAGCCGGCCTCCGGCGGCGGGGCGACGCCTTCTCCCAGATCGAACGCGATGGATGTCACGAAGAGCCGATCGAGCGCGGGCCCGCCGAAGGCGACGTCACTCGGGTTCGGCAGCGGAAGGTCCCACAGCCGGTCGAGGCCGGTCGCCGTGAACCGTGCGAGCTTGCCGCTGCGCAGCACGCAACTCCATACGCCGCCGTCGGAGTCTGCAGTCGCGCCGTCGGGTGCGCCATCGAGCGCGCCGTAGTCGGCGAACAAGCGTCGCTTACCGACGGTTCCGGCCGGGCCGTCGTAGTCGTAGGCATAGATGGACCGCGCGAGGGTGTCGGCGAAGACGAGCGTTGACTGTCCGCCGATGTCGACCACTACCGGACCGTTGGCGTTGCCGATGCCGTCATCGAGCAAGCGCCAGCCATCCGAAGCGGAGAACCACCAGAAAGCCCCCGGACCCGGGCCGAGGTTCAGCGTCCCGGTCACGAGGTTGCCCGAGTCGTCGGCGTTGGCGTCGTTCGCCCGCCCGTACATGCCGTCGGGGTAGGCCACGAGCAGGTCTGACGTGCCGGCGTCGGGATCCACCACATGAAGTCCGCCGTCCAAGCAGATGACCAGCTGGCGGCCCCCGGTCAGGACGAGGCCTGTCGGCAGACTGTCGAGCTGGAGTGTGTGGAGGGGCGGTTCGCCGCCCTCGAGCCAGTGCAGGGTCTGCTTGGCACAGTCGACGAAGTAGAGCCGCTGGCGGACGTCGTCCCAGCGGAGGCTCTCGCCCCACCTCACCCGGAACTCTCCGACTCGTTTGATTGCGGCTGCCATCGGGGTCATGCGCGCTGAGCGAAATGCCGGATCGCCTGAGCCACGAGCGCCGGTTGGTCCTCGGGGGTGAAGCTGTAGGCATCGTCGATCACGACCAGCGTGCTCGCGGGCAGAGCCTGGGCATAGCGCTCCGCGTGCGCGAGCGGAAAGACGGAGTCCTCGCGCGACCAGACCAGCAGGACGGGGAGCGGTGCACCCTGGATGAGCCGCTGGCCTGCGGACCGGACGGCGGCGGTGGAGGCGCTCGACATCACGACGGCGACGTCCCGCAGGACCCCGGGATCGCTACAGCCCGGTAGGGCGTATGAGTCGACGACTTCATCGGCGACGGGATGCTTGGTGATGCCGGCAGCCGCGCCGTATGCCGATCGGCGGAACTCGGGATCGCGCAGCCCTTCGGCTGCCTGGCGGAGCAACTCCGGGTCGCGCGCGATGATCCGCAGATGGTCGAACTGTGCCGGCGGCCAGCTGTCGTACGGTGTCTCACAGGAGGTGAGAACGAGGCGGCCGACGCGGTCGGTGTGCCGAGCGACGGCGATCTGGGAGTACGCTCCGCCGGAGTCGTTGCCGACCAGGGTGACATCGGTGAGCTCGAGCCGCTCCAAGACCGAGGCAATGAGGGCGGCGATTCCGTCGGGTCCGAGATCGGCTCCCTGAGGCATCGTCCATCGATGAGCGCCGAGGGGGAGATCGAGCGTCAGACACCGAAAGTCCTCATGAAGCGCGTCGACCACCGCTCGCCAAAGGTTCGCGTTGGCCAGCCAGCCATGGACCAGGACCAGCGTTGGTCCGCGACCGCGTTCGAAGTACTCGATCGTCCCCTGCGCCAGCTCCAGCGTCTTCGCCTCACCGAGAAGGGGCGACCTCCACCGGTGTGGGGTGTCCGTTCCGAGGGATCGAGCAGACTCGCTCATGAGGGCTTCCAGATCTGGAAGCGTACGCGGCCACAATGGCAACCGCCTGTGTAGGCCTGAGCGGCCATCGATCTCGCACCGACCTACATACCCCGGGTATGCGAGTCAAGCCCTCGTCCTCTGGGAGCCGGTGGATGGGTCAGCTGCTCGCAACCCGCTCGGCCGCCGGCTCCGCGACGCGAGCCGGCTCGGGCTGCCGCAGGTAGTCGATCGAGAAGTTGAGCTTCGGGAACCTCCTCGGCAGGCGCATCAGGTTCCACACGAAGACGCCGACCGCCATGCGGTCGAGCCACGACGACGTCGGCCAGCCGAAGTGGACGTGCACCTCGCGGCCGTCGAGCTCCTCCTGCAGGAGCTCGAGGATCGCCTGGATGCTCCGGTAGAGGCTGCCGCCGGCGATCGGGAAGCGATAGTGGTTCGGCGCCACCCGGTCGGGCATCGTCCGCCGGGGCGAGAAGAACGTGATGTACACGGAGCCGGGGCTGGTCTCCGTGGCCTCGACCTCGCCCGGACGCCGGAAGTAGACGTGCAGCGGGCCATCCACCTCGCCGAGCGCGAGCAGCATCTCCATCGGATAGTCGCTCCGCCGCACCTGCGCGACCTCCGGCCCGTAGCGGCGCGAGAAGGGGATGCCCGCGGCGAGGAGGACCGTCACCACGGCGGCCCAGAGCCCGGTGCCGTAGGGCTTGTGCAGCGCGAGGTAGATGAAGCAGGCCACCAGGATCAGCTCGAGGAGGAGCGTGCCCGTGCGCGAGGTGTGGTACTCGCGGATCTCCTTGGTGCCCTGGAAGTAGCGGTAGATGAGCAGGCAGCCGACGTTGATGCAGAAGCTCGCCAGCAGGCCGACCGCGTACATCTCGGCGAGGATCGCCTGCGACCCCTCGGTCACGAAGATGATGCTCGTGTACATGAGGCCGTTGAGCACGTGGATGCGGTAGAGCGACTCGCGGCGGTTGGTGGCCATGAGCCAGTCGAACCGGTAGCGGTGCGCGACCCGCTCGAGGAGCTCGCTCGACGCCACGTACGCCGTGTTGACTGCCATGATCAGGATGACGCTGCCGAAGAGGCCGACCACGACGCCGAAGGGGACGTTGCCCACCACCGTCGCCCAGTAGGTGATCAGGTCCCCCTCGTGCTGCGCGAGGTCGATCGGCGCGGCGAGCGCCAGCGCCGAGACCACCGGGGTGACGATGCCGACGGTGAGCGCGAGGAACCAGTACGCCTTGGCGATGTCCCGCCAGCTCTCCACCAGGCCGGCGGTCTGGATGACCGATTCGATGCCGGAGTAGGCGAGCACGCAGCTCGCCACGCCGATCGTGATGACCGACACGGCATGCGCCAGGGTGTGATGGTGCAGCGCCTGATAGACCTCCACGCCGCTCTGCCACATCCTCGCCGGCGACGACGGCTCCATGTTCAGGACGCCGAGCGCGATGAGGTTCACGAAGACGAAGGCCGCGGCCACGAAGATGCCGAACGTGACGCGCGCGTTCTCGCGGATGCCGATGATGTTGAGCCCGGCGATGGCCCAGATGATGCCCAGCACGAGGAGCCGCTCGGCGCCCGGCCCCAGCTCGACGAACGCCGTGCCGTTGATGACCGCGCTCACCGTCGAGATGCACGCGGTCAGGATGTAGTCGACCATGATCGACGCGACGGCGACGAAGGACGCGACCGGCCCGAGGACGAAGTAGGAGAACGAGTACACGCCGCCGCCGCGCAGGCCGTGCAGCTCGAGGATCTCCGAGATCTCGACCATGCGCGTGGAGAGCACGCGCATGAGGAGCGAGGTGAAGGCGATGAAGAAGATCGCCGTCATCCCGATGAAGCGGTGCGCCTCGGCCGGGGCGTAGAAGACCGAGGTGAGCTCGTCCATCAAGGTGATGACGCCGATCGAGAGCCACGTGAGGTACCACTTGCCGCCCTTGGCGAAGCCGAGGAGCTGCGGCCGCATCAGGATCACCGCGAACACGGCGAGCAGGAGGACGTTCAGCCAGAAGAGCACCAGGAAGGTCATCGGAGCCCCAGCACGTCGAAGAGCTGGTCGAGCGACCCGACCCCCTCGGGCGCGACGCCGTCGGGAGCCTCGAGGCCGCGGGCGTTCGTCGCCGGCAGCACGCAGCGGCGGAACCCCTGCCGCGCCGCCTCGCGCAGCCGCACGTCGGCGCGGCCGACGGCCCGCACCTCGCCCGTGAGGCCGACCTCGCCCCACACGGCCACGTCCTCGCCGACCGCCCGGCCGCGCGCGCTCGAGGCGACCGCCGCGACGACGGCCAGGTCCGCCGCCGGCTCGGCGACGTGCAGGCCCCCGGCGACATTGAGGAAGACGTCCTGGTCGTGGAGCGGCATGCCGAGGCGCTTCTCGAGGACCGCGAGGAGAAGCGCCACCCGCCCGCCGTCGAGCCCGATTGCCGTCCGGCGCGGCAGCGCCAGGCCCGAGCGCGAGACCAGCGCCTGGATCTCGACCAGGACGGGCCGGCTGCCCTCGAGGGTCGCGAGCACGGTGGAGCCCGGGGCGCCGACGGGGCGCTCGGCGAGGAACGCCGCCGAGGGGTTCGGCACCTCGGCGAGCCCGCGCTCCCCCATCTCGAAGACCGCCACCTCGTTGGTCGACCCGAAGCGGTTCTTCACGGCGCGCAGCACGCGCAGCGCGTGGCCGGAGTCGCCCTCGAAGTAGAGCACGGTGTCGACCAGGTGCTCGAGCACGCGCGGGCCGGCGAGCGCGCCTTCCTTGGTCACGTGGCCGATCAGGAAGCAGGCGACGCCGCTCGCCTTGGCATGCGAGACGAGCAGCGCGGCCGACTCGCGCACCTGCCCGACGCTCCCCGGCGCGGACGCGAGCGCCGCGGTGTGCAGCGTCTGGATGGAGTCGACCACCACCGCCGCCGGACGCGTCCGCTCGAGCTGCTCGACCACCGCCTCGGCCGCGGTCTCCGGGAGGACCTGCACGTCGCCCACACCGGCCGCGGTCATCCCGAGCCGCTCCGCGCGCAGCCGCACCTGCTCCGGCGATTCCTCGCCGGCCACGTAGAGGACGGGCAGGCCCTGGCGGGCGAGGGCGCCGCACGCCTGGAGCGCGAGCGTCGACTTGCCGATCCCCGGGTCGCCGCCGATCAGCACCACCGAGCCCTGCACGAGGCCGCCGCCGAGGACGCGGTCGAGCTCGCCGAGTCCCGTCGAGCGGCGCAGCGTCTCGCCGGCCGTGACGGCGGCGAGCGACCGCGGCGCCGCGGACGCCGGCGCGCCCCGCTCGCTCCGCTTCCGGACGTCGCGCACCGCCTCCTCGACCAGCGCATGCCACGCCCCGCACCCCGGGCATTGCCCGAGCCAGCGTGGCGCCGCACGACCGCACTGCTGGCAGACGAAGGCGGTCCGCGGCGCCTTGTCAACCATTCCGGGAGCCTCGGTTGACAAGGCACCACCCGGGCGCCATGACGGCCGCGTGCCGCCGGCCGCCCGCCCGCTCGAGGCCGTGCTCGCCCGCGACCTGGCGGGCCTCGACGCCGCCGCGCTCCGCCGTCATCTCTGCCCGATCGAGTCCGCGTCGGACGCCGAGGTCGTGATCGACGGGCGCCCCTACCTCCTGCTCTCCTCCAACAACTACCTCGGCCTCGCGACCCATCCCGCCGTACGGGCCGCGGCACGGCAGGCGATCGAGCGCTACGGCTGCGGGGCGGGCGCCTCGCGGCTCATCTCGGGCCATCTCGACCTGCACGCCGCCGTCGAGACGAAGCTCGCCGCCTTCAAGGGCACGGAGGCCGCGCTCCTCTTCCCCTCGGGGTACCAGGCGAACGTCGGCACGATCACGGCGCTGGTCGGCCGGGGCGACCACGTCTACAGCGATGCCCTCAACCACGCGAGCATCATCGACGGGTGCCGGCTCTCGCGGGCCAGCGTCCACGTCTATCCCCACCGCAACGTCCGCGCTCTCGAAGCCGAGCTGGCCGCTACCCCCTCGGGCGGGCGGCGTCTCATCGTGACCGATTCGGTCTTCTCCATGGACGGCGACCGCGCACCGCTCGCGGCACTGGCCGCGCTTGCCGAGCAATATCACAGCTGGCTCATGATAGACGAGGCCCACGCGACCGGCGTGGTCGGGCCGTGCGGCGCCGGCCTCGCGGCGGCCGACGGGGTCGGCGCTCGCATCGACGTCCACCTCGGCACGCTCGGCAAGGCGCTCGGCAGCGCTGGGGCCTACGTCGCCGGCTCGCGCGCGCTCGTCGACTGGCTCGTCAACCGCGCGCGGAGCTTCATCTACACGACGGGTCTCGCGCCCGCGGCGGTGGCCGCTGCCGCCGCGGCGCTCGACGTCGTCGCCGCCGAGCCGGAGCGCCGGGAGGCGCTCGCCCGCAATGCCGCCCGCCTGCGTGACGGGCTCCGCGCGCTCGGCTTCGAGGCGGGCGGCGACACCCACATCATCCCGGTGCTCGTCGGCGACAACCGCGCGACGCTCCGCCTCGCCGAGGCGCTGCGGGCGCGCGGCCTGCTCGCGCAGGCCATCCGCCCGCCGACCGTGCCGGAAGGGACCGCCCGGCTGCGCGTGACGCCGATGGCGACGCACACCCGAGCCCAGCTCGAGCGCGGGCTCGCGGCCTTCGCCGAGGCCGGGCGGGCGACCGGAGCGCTCGCGTGACGGATCCCCTCACGCTCGCCGCCTGGGACCATCGCCACCTCTGGCATCCGTTCACGCAGATGGCCGACTGGCTCGCCGAGGACCCCCTCATCATCGTCGAGGCGGAGGGCTCGACGCTCGTCGACGCCGAGGGGCGACGCTACCTGGACGGCGTGTCGTCGCTCTGGTGCAACATCCACGGGCACCGGCATCGCGCGCTCGACGCGGCGCTCACGGCGCAGCTCGGGCGCGTCGCCCACTCGACGCTCCTCGGGCTCGCCAGCCCGCCCTCGATCGAGCTCGGGCACGCCCTCGTCCGCGTGGCGCCCGCCGGGCTCGCGCGGGTCTTCTACTCCGACGCCGGTGCGACGGCGGTCGAGGTCGCGCTCCGCATGGCCCTCCAGTACCAGCAGCTCAGCGGGGCGACGGGCCGCACCCGCTTCGCGTCGCTCGTCGAGGGCTACCACGGCGACACCCTCGGCGCGGTCGGCGTCGGCTACTCGGAGACCTTCCACCGCTTCGTGGCGAACGCGGTCGTTCCCGCGGTACGGCTGACACCGCCGCACGTCTTTCGCTGGCGCCGCGGCATGGACGCCGAAGGGGCGCTCGCCGCGGCGCTGGCCGAGGCGGAGCGGACGCTCGCCGAGCACGGGCCCGAGCTCGCCGCGCTCGTCGTCGAGCCGCTCGTCCAGGGCGCCGCGGGCATGTGGGTCCACCCGTCGGCCTACCTCGGCGCGCTCCGCGACCTCGCGCGCCGCCATGGAGCGCTCTTCATCGCCGACGAGGTGGCCACGGGCTTCGGACGCACCGGGCGGATGTTCGCCTGCGAGCACGCCGGCATCACGCCCGACCTGATGTGCCTGGGAAAAGGAATCAGCGGCGGCTACCTGCCGCTGGCGGCGACCCTCGCCACCGAGGACGTGTTCGAGGCGTTCCTCGCGCCGTACGAGGAGTTCCGCGCCTTCTTCCACGGCCACACCTACACCGGGAACGCGCTCGCCTGCGCGGTCGGGCTTGCAAGTCTCGGGCTGTTCGAAGAAGAGCGCACTCTCGAGCGCCTCGCGCCGAAGGTCGCGCGTCTCCGGGAGCGGCTCGGCGCCGACGTCGCGCCGCTCCCCCACGTGGGCGACGTCCGGCAGCAGGGCGTCATGGTCGGGATCGAGCTGGTTCAGGAGCGCGCCTCTCGCGCGCCCTACCCGCCCGCGGCGCGCATCGGCCAGCAGGTCGTCCGCGCCGCGCGGGCGCGGGGTGTCGTCCTGCGGCCGCTCGGCAGCACGGTCGTCCTCATGCCGCCCCTGGCGATCGCACCCGCCGAGCTCGAGCAGCTGGTCGACGTGACCCGCGACGCGATCGCCGAGGCGACGGGCGGGTGAGCACGCTCTTCATCACCGGCACGGACACTGGGGTGGGCAAGACGTTCGTTGCCTGCGCCCTCGCCCACGCGCTTCGTGCCCGCGGCGTGCGCGTCGCCGCGATCAAGCCCATCGAGACGGGCGTAGTGGGAGAGCCCGAGGACGCGCTCCGGCTCCGCGCCGCGGCGGAGGACCCGGCTCCGCTCGACGACATCTGTCCGTACCGGCTGCGCGCGCCGCTCGCCCCCGCCGTGGCGGCGCGGCTCGAGGGCGTGGTCATCGACGTCGACCGCCTGGCGGGGCTGATCGTGCAACGGGCGGCAGCCGCCGACGTCCTGCTCGTCGAGGGTGCGGGCGGTCTGCTCGTTCCGATCCGCGGCATGACCACGTTCGCGGAGCTGGCCGCGCGCCTCGCGCTGCCCGTGCTCATCGTCGGCGCGAACCGGCTCGGCACGATCAACCACTGCGCGCTCACGGCGCGCGTCGCGGCCGCGGCCGGCCTCACGGTGCGCGGCTTCGTGCTCTCCGAGCCGACCGCGGTGCGGGACGAGTCGGCGGCGACGAACGCCGAGATGATCGCCGCCCTCACGGGCTTCCCCTGCCTCGCCACCTTGCGGCATGGGGAAGCGCCGGACGGCACGCGTCTCTCTCGCGTCGTCGAGGCGGCGGTCGACCCGGGAATCTAGGCGCCGGGTCCCGAGCTGCGCGCCAGCGCGCCGGCCACCGCCGCCTGGTGCACGACCTTCAGCGCGATGCCCCGCTCGCGCGCGAGCCGCCGGCAGTCGTCGATCTCGGGCGCGATGTTGACCGTCCCGTCGGGAGCGTGCGCGACCTTCACCCGTACCCGCCCGTAGGGCGTGTCGACATCCGGCTCCAGGTGGTGTAGCGGAGACCGATGGTCGACGTCTCGGCGAAGACGATGGCGGCGAGCCGGTCCCGGTCGGGCGGCGCCGCCAGCACGCGCAGCATCGTGCCCGGCCGGCTCTTCTTCATGACCACCGGGACGAGGAATGCGTCGCGCGCCCCGGCGGCGAGCAGTCGCTCGAGCACGTGCTCGAAGATGTGAGGGGCGAGGTCGTCGATGGTGGCCTCGAGGACGACCACCTCGTCCGAGCCCGCCGGCGCGTGCGGCTCGCCGAGGAGGATACGCAGCAGGTTCGGCCGATCCGGCAGCACGCGGTCGCCGGCGCCGTATCCAACGGCGTCGATGCGCATCGCCGGCGCCGCCTGGCGCTCGGCCAGCGCGGCCACGATGGCGGCGCCCGTCGGCGTCACGAGCTCCGCCGTGCCGTCCTCGACCCGCACGGGCCGGCCGCGGAGCAGCTCCACCACCGCCGGCGCGGGCACGGGCAGCGGGCCGTGTGCCGTCTCGACGCGGCCCCGTCCGAGCGGGAGGGATCCGGCGTAGACCTCGTCGACCCCCAGGTGCACGAAGCCGAGCGCCGCCCCGACCACGTCGACGATCGCATCGAGGGCGCCGACCTCGTGGAACTCGACGGCGTCGGGCTCCACACCGTGGACGCGCCCTTCGGCCTCGGCGAGCCGGCGGAAGATCGCGAGCGCGGTCTCCTTGACGTGCGCCGGGAGCGTGCTCGCGCCGAGCAGCGCGCGGATGTCGGCATAGGGGCGATGCGCGTGGGCATGGCCCGCCGCGTCGGGGTGCCGGCCACGGACCCGCACGTGGAACTTCGTGGCCGCGATGCCGGAGCGGGAGATCCGCTCCGCCCCCACCTCGACGTCGCGGAGGTCGAGCGTTTCGACCGCTTCCCGGACGCGTTCGAGCGGCAGCCCCAGGTGAAGCAGCGCGCCGACCGTCATGTCGCCGCTGATGCCGGAGAACGCATCCAGGAACGCGATCCTCACGCCGGCACCCTGATTTTCCGATTGCACCCCCGGCCGACCGGTGCTAGGCATTTCGTTTGCGCGGAGTTCGCCATGCGGCGGCGCGAACTTAACACGTTCCGGAAGCTGCTTCACGAGCGGCGCCACGAGCTGCTCGCGGAAGCGCTCCGGACGGTCGACGGCATGGGCGAGAACGACGAGCAGTTCCCGGACCCGACCGACCGGGCCTCGCTCGAGGACAACCGCAACCTGACGCTGCGCATCCGCGACCGCGAGCGGAAGCTCATCTCGAAGATCGACGAGGCGCTCGGGCGCATCGACGACGGCTCCTACGGGAAGTGCGAAGAGTGCGGGGGGGACATCGGCATCGCGCGCCTGAGGGCGCGGCCCGTCACCACCCTCTGCATCGACTGCAAGTCGCTCCAGGAAGCGCAGGAGCGTAGACTCCGCACCCCGTGACGCCGCGCAAAGCGGTCATCCCGGCTGCAGGGCTCGGCACCCGTTTCCTGCCGGCCACGAAGGCCGTACCGAAGGAGATGCTGCCGATCGTCGACGTCCCGACGATCCAGTACGTCGTGCAGGAGGCCGTCGACTCGGGGCTCGGCGAGATCGTCCTCGTCACCGGGCGCGGCAAGAGCGCCATCGAGGACCACTTCGACTTCGCGCCCGAGCTCGAGCGCTTCCTCGAAGAGAAGGGCAAGCGCGACCTCTTACAGCAGGTGCGAGACATCGCACGGATGGTTCACGTCGTCTCCGTGCGGCAGCAGGAGCCGCACGGGCTCGGGCACGCGGTGCTGGCCGCGCGGCACGCGGTCGGCAACGAGCCGTTCGCCGTCCTCCTCGGCGACGACATCATCGACGCCCCCGTGCCCTGCATCCGCCAGCTCCTCGACGTGTACGCCACGCGCGGCCCGGTGATCGCGCTGCGCGCCGTGCCCGCCGAGCAGACGCCGCTCTACGGCGTGATCGCGGGTAAGCGGGTGGCCGATCGGCTCCACCGCATCGAGTCGCTGGTCGAGAAGCCTCCCGCCGGCACGGCGCCGACCAACCTCGCGATCGTGCCCGGCCGGTACGTGCTGCCCCCCGAGATCTTCGACATCCTCGCGCGCACCCCGCCGGGCAAGGGGGGCGAGATCCAGCTGACCGACGGCCTGCAGATCCTCGCCCGCGAGCACACGTTGCACGGCTACGAGGTCGAGGGCGAGCGCTACGACGCCGGCGAGAAGGTCGGCTTCATCGAGGCGACGGTCGCCTTCGCCCTCAAGCGGCCCGACCTCGGGCCGCGGCTCCGGCCCGTCCTACGCCGGCTCCTCGAGCGCTAGGAGCGCGACCCAAGACTTCTTGGGTCGCGGGCACGGACGCGAGCATGTGGCGCTCGCGGCACGCGCGACCGCCGTGCCGCGGCTGGCGAAGCCAGCGCGGCACAACCGACACGCGCCGTTCCAGAGGTCTCGCGGCACTCGTGTTTATCGGTTGCCGATTGGGCCTGTCTGCGGTGGCCGTGGAACCGCGCGTGTTCGTCTGCCGCGCTGGCTTCGCCAGCCGCGGCAGGACAGTCGGGCGTGATCGCGACGGAACACCCTCGCGTCCGGTTCGCGACCCAAGATGTCTTGGGTCGCGCTCCTAGCCCGCCTTCCGCCACTTGATCGAGCAGCCGATCGAGTTGTGCTGCTCGGGCGACGGCCGGCGTCCGGCAAGCAGCGCGTCGAGCGCGGCGGCCAGCTCGCGGCGCGCGACCTTCTCGGGCCGCTGCCAGTTGTCGTCGATGCGGCCGTGGTAGGCGAGCTTCCGCTCGCGGTCGAAGACGTAGATGTCCGGCGTGCACACCGCCCCGAAGGCGCGGGCCACGTCCTGCGACGCGTCGATCAGGTACGGGAAGCCGTATCCCTTCTCGCGCCAGCGGCGGAGGAGGCTCTCGGGCCGGTCGTCGGGATAGTCGGTCGGGTCGTTGGAGCAGATACCGACGAGCTGCACGCCGCGCGGTCCGTACTCGCGGTTGAGCGAGAGGATCCGGTCCTCCACCGCCTGGACGTACGGACAGTGGTTGCAGATGAACATGACCACCAGGACCGGCTTGTCGCGGAAGTCGTCGCGCGCGTGGACCTTGCCGTCGACGGAGGGCAGCCGGAAGTCCGGGCACGGAGCGCCGAGCGCGATCTCGCAACTCTCGGTGAGCGCCATGCGATCTCAGCTAGCGCCGCGCGCGACGCGAGGCAAGGCCGTCAGCCGGCGCGCAGCACGCGGAGGAAGGCCTCGCCGTAGCGCGCGAGCTTCGCGGGACCGACGCCCGGCACGGCGAGGAACCCGGCTTCGTCGGTCGGGCACGCGGCCGCCATGCGCGTGAGGACGGCGTCGCTGAACACGATGTACGCGGGCACGCCCTCGGCGTCGGCGAGCGCGCGGCGGAGCGCGCGCAGCCGCTGGAAGAGCTCCCCGTCGGGCGACGGCGCCGGGCGGTCCACCGGAGCCGATTTCACCGGCCGGACGAGGTCCGCGAAGCTCGTGCCGCGGCAGAAGTCGCACGCCGTGCCGCAGGCCGGGATCGTCTCGTCGAAGCGGGCGACGAGGCTCTGGTGCCGGCACCCCGGCGCCTCGGCGAGCTCGTAGATGGCGAGGCTCTTCCGCCCGGCCTCGCGCCGCAGCTCGGCGTCCTCGATCGTCTCCTGGAGGCGCCGATGGGCGAGCACGTCGGCCCAGGAGTAGAGGAGGATGCAGTCGCTCGCGAGGCCGTCGCGGCCCGCGCGGCCGATCTCCTGGTAGTAGCCCTCGATCGAGCGGGGCATCTCGCGGTGGATCACGTAGCGGACGTTCGACTTGTCGATGCCCATCCCGAAGGCGATCGTCGCCACCACGACGTCGACCTCGTCGCGCGCGAAGGCGTCCTGGTGGCGCGCCCGCACGGCGTCCTCGAGGCCGGCGTGGTACGGCACGGCGCGCACTCCGGCGGCGTGGAGGAACTCGGCCAGGGACTCGACGTTCTTCCGGGTCAGCACGTAGATGATGCCGCTCTCGCCGGCGCGCCGGCGGACGTAGGCGAGGAGGTCCTTGCGCGACCCGCCGCCGTCGCCCTTCTTGTGCGCCGTGAGCACCAGGTTCGGGCGGAAGAACGAGCCCTTGAACCCGTCGGGCTTCACCATGCCGAGCTGGCGGATGATGTCGCCGGCCACCCGGCGGGTGGCGGTGGCGGTGAGCGCGAGGATCGGGACGCCGCCGAGCTCGTGCTTGAGCCCGCGCAGGCGGCGGTATGCGGGACGGAAGTCGTGGCCCCACTCCGAGATGCAGTGCGCCTCGTCGACCACGACGAGCGACACGCGCACCCCGCCGAGGAAGCTCCTGAGCCCGCCCTCGAGCCCCTCGGGCGCCACGTAGACGAGCTCGTACTCGCCCGCCGCGAGCCGGCGGAGGCGGTCGCGGCGCGTCTCCCAGTCGAGCGTCGAGTTGATGACCGTGGCGCGGAAGCCGTTGCGCGCGAGCCCGTCCACCTGGTCCTTCATGAGCGAGATGAGCGGGCTCACCACGAGGACGGTGCCCGGCAGGAGACGCGCCGGGATCTGGAAGGTGAGCGACTTGCCAGCGCCGGTCGGCATGACGCCGATGCAGTCCCGCCCGCCCAGGACCGTGTCGATGATCTTCTCCTGTCCCGGGCGGAAGCCCTCGTAGCCGAAGACGCCCGTCAGGACGTCCCGGGGAGTCGCACCGGAGCCGAGCGAGAGCTGTTCGATGCGCCTCTATAGCGAGCCCGCGCCGCCAATCCAAATCCACCGGCTGGCATGCTCGCTGCTGTCGCTGTCCGCATGCGCGCGATTCTGGTTGTCATCATCCTCGGCGCGGCGAGCCTTTCGCTCGCCGACGAGCGACCGCGTCTCCGGGGCGCCGAAACGCCGCGCGCAACGGATCTGTTGCACGCCAAGCGGCTCGCCGACCGGATGGAGGGCCGGCTCCGGACGCCGGCGGCGCACGGCACGGGCTGGCGTCAGGGCGGCTCGGGCTGGGAGTCGCAGTCGGAGCCGCCCGCGCCGCCGGCCCCGGTCACGATCCAGATCCGCCAGCCCCGCCGGCGGCGCACGGGAGGCGTCTCCGATCCGTGAGCCCGCGCCTCCTCAGCGCGTCACGCCGATCACCAGCGCCGGCTGCCCGCTCGCCGCCTCGCGGGAGTTGTAGTCGGCGCCGTCGTTCGTGGGGTTGTCGAGCGCGAAGCAGTAGACGCCGTCGCCCGACACCGCCGAGGTCACGTCGAAGTCCACCACCTGCCCGCGCGCCACCGGCCCCGCGGTGAAGAGCGCCGGACCGTCAATCGCCGGCTGGTTGCTCCAGGTCACGGCTCGCTCGTCCCACGCACAGTCGCTGATCGGGTGGATGCTGCCTCCGGTGGTGAGGCTCTCGGAGTCCACGACGTCCGACACCTGGAGCTGCACGTGGGCGGACGCGACGGGCCGGCCCCCGACGCCGCTCACGCGGAAGCGGAGGAAGGTGCGCTCGACCGCCACGATGCCGCTGTCCACGCTGAGCAGGGGGCTCGCCCCGAGGTTCGTGGCCGGGTGGGCCGACGAGGCGAAGACGTCGGCTTCGATCGTGCCCGCGGGTGAAGGCGCGCCGCACGCGCAGCTGGCGTCGACGGTCAGCACGGGCTTGCCCTTCTTCGCTTCGCGCGAGAGGTAGTCGACCCCGTCGGTCGAAGCGCTCTCGATGGCGAAGCAGTAGACTCCGTCCCCCGTGATGGCCGAGGTCACGTCGAAGTCCGCCGTCTGGCCGAGCCCCACCGCGCCGACCTCCGATACCACCGGGCCGTCGATCGGCGGCTGCGTCGCAGAGGTCATCGTGCGCTCGTTCCATCCGCAGCTGCTGATCCGGTGGATGCGACCGCCGGTCACGCTGTTGGCGTTGGTCGTCGTCGCCACCTTCAGACGGAGGTGGGCTGCGCTCACGCGCTGGCTCCCGACGCCGCTCACCTGCACCCGCAGGAAGGTGCGCCGGAGCCCGCCTCGCGCGGACGGGACCGACGGTCCGGCGTCGACATGCAGCTGCGTCGCCGTGCCGAAATTCTTCGTCGGGGCCGACGCGTCCACCGACGTGTCGGCCAGCACCTTCCCGACCACCTTGCTCGCCGTGCACGGCGGCACAGCTCCGACGCAGGCGCCGTCCGTACACGTGTCGCCGACGGTGCAGGCGTCGCCGTCGTCGCACGGGAGGCTGTTCGGGCTGTGCATGCAGCCCCACGAGCGGTCGCAGCTGTCGGTGGTGCACCCGTTGCCGTCGTCGCAGTCGCGCGCGCGGCCACCGACACAGGCCCCGTCCGCGCAGGTGTCGCCCATCGTGCAAGCATCACCGTCGTCGCAGGAGAGGCTGTTCGACGTGTGCCAGCAGCCCTGCGAGCGGTCGCAGCCGTCGGTGGTGCACTCGTTGCCGTCGTCGCAGTCGACCGGCCTGTGAACGCAGGCTCCGTCCACGCACGTGCCTCCATCCCTGCACATGTCATTACCGTCGTCGCTGCCGTCGTCGTCGCACGGGAGATTGTTCGGGACGTGCACACAGCCCTCGGAGTGGTCGCACTCGTCGGTGGTGCACGAGTTCCCGTCGTCGCAGTCGAGCTCGGAGCCACCGACGCAGTCGCCGTCGACGCACGTGTCACCGGAGGTGCAGGCGTTGCCGTCGTCGCAGGGGCCCGCCTTGGAGCTGCCGCCCTTGCACTCGCCGGCGCCGTCACAGGTCATGGCGTCGACGCACTGCTTCGCGGCGCACGGCGCGCCAGCCGACTCGAACCCACAGGTCGGCGAGCAGCAGTCGCCGGACTCCGTGTTGTGGTCGTCGCAGTCCTCGAACGGGTCGTGACGACCTTCCGGCCGCTGAGCGTGAACTGGTCGGTGAACGCCGCCGGAAGCTCGTCCGGCAGTCCCGGCCCCTCGATCATGAAGAAGTTCGTGCCGCAGGAGCTCCCCGTGACGCTCTGGTCCGCGCCGGGGTTGCCCGTCAGCCCCGGTCCCGGCGGGACCGGGCCGTCCAGGAAGGTCAGGAACGGACCGACGTCGCCGGTCGTGACGGCCGCCTCGAAGTCGAGCGGCTGCTTGCCGACGTCCTCGGTGAGGTCGATGGCCCCGTCCGCATCGGCCTGCAGCACATTCACCCCGTGGGGATGCGTGACCGTGTACTCGGCGAAGGGCATGAGCGGCGAGATGCGGATCCGGATGCGGGTGAAGACGACCTGATCGCCGGCAAGCGGCACCTGACCGTTGTTGAACGACCCCTCCACGGCGGCCACGTACAGGGCCTTGAACGGTCCGGACCCGTCGATCTTCGACACGGCCCGGGAGTAGTAGAACTCCACCGGGAAGTTGTCCGGGAACGAGATCGGGCGGGTCGGATCGGGGACCGTGAGCCCGGGATCGCAGTCGAGGTCGAGGCACGGGCCGACGGCGACGTCGTTCGAATCGATGTAGTACTGGGGGAACCCGTTCTGCGGATCGATCGGCCCGACGCCGGCCAGGTGGGTGGAGCACGGCTGCGCGTACGCGTTTGCCGCGACCCCCATGACCAACGATGCCAGGCAGGCGCCGAAGCGCTTCACGATGGACGTCATGATTACCCCCCGGCGATGCGTCTCGCTCGACTTCGATTGCCCTTGCGCAGCCGGCTGCGCGCGAGGTGGACATGTCCATCAGTTGGATTCGTTGATCAATTGGCGCATACGATCGTGGGGGCACGGGAAAGCCCGCAGCGGGATCTGCTGCCGGGAACTCCCCCGCGGATTTCCCCGGACGAGAATGCGGACGTTCCGGCAGGACGACGCCGAGCCCGGTCCGTCCGCGCGACACGTCCCGGCTGCCTGCACGGGACAGTGGGGTCGCCGAGACACGTCGGCGACCGGGCGCGGGTTGACGAGAAGGAAGCGTGTGGATATAGGCGAAGGCCTGCCCGGGTTATTCGCCGTCGGCGCCGGTCACGGCGCGGGTCTTGTGGGGCCGTAGCTCAGTTGGGAGAGCGCTAGAATCGCACTCTAGAGGTCGAGGGTTCGACTCCCTTCGGCTCCACTTGCGCTAGCCGCTCTGCGTCCGGGCAGCGTCCGTTCAGGATCCCCCCGCAGCACGTCAACGGAAAGGCTGTCCGGCGTCCGCGATGCGTGTGCGGTGTCGTGACCCCTACACGAGCCCGAGCTCCCTGCCGAGGATCCTCGTGACGAAGCGCTCGGCGCCCGTCTCGCTCGCGACCAGGGTTCGAACGCACTCCCGGGTCTTCGCGACGGTGCCCTGCCGCGCGGCGGCCTTCATCGTCTCCGCGTACGCCGCCCACACGTCGGCGCCCGTGATCTCGTAGCCGTAGCCTTGCGCGAGCCAGTGGAGGGCGAGCAGCCCGGCCTCTACCGCGAAGTCAGGCTCGGCGTCAGCGTGGTCGCGCGCCGCGCGCCCGAGCGTCTTCGGGTCGCACGGCGTGCGCCGTGCGAGGCTCCTCTCGGCAAACGGATACGGGGTGAGGCGCTGCTCTCCATCCTGCGCCGCGGCGACAGGTCCGAAGAGGTGCGCGGCCGGGCGGTGATCTCCTTGGGACCGATCCTCGAGCATGCAGACACCCAAGGCTTCGAGGATGCCGACGACCTCCCGATCACGGAACGCGCGTTCCACACGCTCCAGGAGTCGCTCCGCAAGCTCTACAGGGACGCCAACGTTCCCAAGGAAGTGCGGCGGCGGATCCTGGAGGCCTCCGTGCGCGCCCCGCAGGACTGGCATGAGGATGCGATCCGCGTCGCATACTCCAGCGGCGACGAGGTGTGGAGGCTCACCGCGGTCTTCTGCATGCGCTTCGTTCGTGGATTCGAAGAGCAGATCCTCGAGGCGCTCGACACCGAGAAGCCGGATATCCACTACGAGGCCGTCGTTGCGGTCGTTCCCTCGCCGCGCTCAAGCTGCCCCTCTATCCGTACCAGATCGACGGCATGCTGCATCTGGCGTTCACTGAGCGCGCGCTGCTCGGGGACGAGATGGGTCTCGGCAAGACGGCGCAGGCGGTGGCGGCCTGTGCGCTCCTCCGCGAGCTGCGCGGCGTCGCCCGCGTGCTCGTCGTGTGCCCGGTGTCGCTCAAGGCCGAATGGGAAGAGCAGATCACCAAGTTCACCGACTTGCCGCTCCGCTTCGTGCAGGGCGCGAAACCGCCTCGGCTCGCCTGCTACGAGAACCCTCCACTCAGCTCCACATCACACGTCGTCGATGGGGACACCCCGGCCGCTGCGGAGGCTCTCTCGTGCCCTCTCGACCCGACGCACGAACCGCGGGTCGTTCTCGAGCTGGTAGTCGAACCAGTCCTCTTCGGAGGCGAACCCGATGAGGATCCCCGCCGGGCGTCCGTGGCGCGTGACGATGATCGGAGCTTCCGCGGCGCGTCGGAGGTAGCGGGACAGATCGTCCTTCACCTCGGACAGCGGGACGCGCTTCAGGATTTCAGACCTTCTCGCTCGAGCCATTCTGCGGGAAGCCGCTTGATCCGGCTCCGGCCGACGCGTGTCGGATCGTTTCCGAGCTGCTTGATCGCATCGCGGACCTTCGCCTTGTCGTAGGCCCTCAGCCGACCCAAGTCCTCCACAGCCTCTGGGGCCAGGAGGATCTTGTAGGGCATTCCGGCCAGACTATAGCCAGAATCTGGCGGATCGCGCCAGCTTCGAACAGCCGGAGCCCGATAGGCGGGCGCGGGGCCGCGACGTCGACGTCATCGCGGCCGACCGTTACGAGCCCTGATGCCTCCAGGCGGGCCGCGCGGCCGGTCGGGGATGCGGGGGGACACCCGTTCCCGCCGCTTCCAGGTAGGCGAGCCGGTAGCGCAGCACGCGCTCGAGGTACTCGCGCGTCTCGGGAATCGGCGGCACGCCGCCGCATTCGTCCACGCGGCGGACGCCGGCGTTGTAGGCGGCGAGGGCCAGCTCGAGATCGTACCCGTAGCGGTCGAGCAGCTCGCGCAGGTGCCGGCAGCCGGCCTCGATGTTCTCGCGCGGCAGGAAGACGTTGCTCACCAGGTGCTCGGCCGCCGTCGCGGGCATGAGCTGCATCAGGCCGCGGGCGCCCTTCGGCGAGACCGCCAGACGGTCGAAGTCGGACTCGGCCCTGATCACCGCCTTGACGAGCGCGTACTCGAGGTCGTGACGCCCGGCGGCCTCGCGGATCAGGGCATCGTACTCGGTCGGCTCGACGCGGATCCGGCCCGGCCTCCCCGCCGGCGCGAGCAGCGCACCCGCCCTCCGCAGGTGATCGACGTGGAAGCAGCGGCTGTAGTCCGCGAGCTCCTCGGTGCCGACATCGTTCGTCGCCTGCGCCACGGTGCTCACCTCGAGGCGACCTTCCTCGCAGCGCATCGCCGTGTCGAAGGAGCGGACGCGGGTCCAGCTCGAGAGCGGCGCCTGCGGATCCCGCGGCCCTTTCCCCTCGGGCACCGGCGGAGCCATCAGGAACCAGGCCCCGAGCAGCACGACTCCACGTCGCCGACCCGGCATAGGGGCGCTCTCTACCACACGAGGGGCACCCGCCGTCCAGAGAAATCGGCGGGCCCGCGGGGAGACCCTTAGGACTGCACGAAGCCGCCGCCAGGCAGCCGTGCGAGAGACCGGTCTTTCCAGTATCTCCAGCTGAGCCACGGCGGGCGCAGCGACTTGAGGACGATCGGCACGGCCATGGCCACCACGTTCAGGTTCGGATTGAGCGACCGCGCCACGCCCTCGATCGTCACGATCGCCTTGATGAGGAGCGTCGCGGAGGGCGGGACGTAGAGACCATGGCGATATGCCACCCTGAACAGGTCGTTGACGAGGGTCTCGAGCCCGTTCGAGCCGCCGGCACCGTCGCCGTTTCGACCCATCATCTGGGCGACGACCTGGCTCTCGCTCTGCCGAACCACCTTCGCGACGTCGGCCTTGAACTCGTCGTAGCTGAATTCGAGCGGAGGCACGCCGAAATCGAGGAGCGCGCGGGTCAACGCCTCGGGGTCGCCCACTACGAAGGCACGCACCGCCCTCGCGATCCGTTGCCGGTCCTGCCTCCCGGACTCCCCGGTCAACCCGAGATCGATCAGGCCAAGGCGCCCGTCGGGGAGGATCAGGAGATTCCCGGCGTGGGGATCGCCGTGGAAGCGGCCGTCCTCGAAGACCTGCTTGAGAATCTCCTTGAAGGCGAGATCCGCGACCCTCCGGGCCGCGTCCGGATCCGTCTTGGCGCGGGCACGGTACGCCGACAGCGGCTCCCCGACGAGCTCCTCCATCACCAGGGCGCGCGCCGAGCACCACTCCCGGTACACTCTCGGCACGCGGACGCGGGGATTGCCGCGCAGCCGTCGCCCGAAGTCGTCGAGCGACTGGGCCTCCCGCCGGAGATCGACCTCGGCGCGCAGCGCGGCGCCGAGGTCCCGGACCGCGTTCGAAAGCGCGAGCCGGGTGGTCTTGCTGGTGAGGCCCGGAAGCGTGAGGACGAGACCGCAGAGCAGCTCGGCCGCGTTCAGGTCGCGATCGATCTCGCGCTGGAGCCCCGGGCGCACCAGCTTGACGATCACGCTCGGTCCGCTCTTGAGCTCGGCCCGATGGACCTGGGCGATCGATCCGACGGCGATCGGCCGCGGGCTGAACTTCCGAAACGGCAACCCGTGCGGGAACGCCACCTTGAGCGTCGTCGCGAGCTGCCGCCCCCGCATCGAGGGCTGTTGCGTGTAGAGCGCTTCCAGGCGCACGCACACGGCCTCGGGGAGGATGTCGCTGCGGGTGGCGAGGACCTGGCCAAGCTTGGTGGTCAGAGGACCGGAGCTCTGGGCGATGCGCACGAGGGCGTCGCCGATCGCCTTCCAGGGAAGCTCGGACAGCCCTTCCCGGAGCAGGACGAGGGCGGCCGACGCCGGGGCCGGCAGCAAACCGTAGCGGGCGGCGTTGAAGGCCAGCCGTGGAGCTACCAGCGCCGCGTCCGCCACGCGCCTCGCCGGGCGTGCCAGGTCGGGCAATGTCACGGGAAACCGCAAGGTCTTCGCCCGGTATCGTCTCGGCCATCAGGGGCCAGGACTTTAGCAGCGCTCTCGCAGGCGCCGGCGCGACGGCTCAGGCTTGCACCGTGCCGCGTCCTTTTGCCAAATCACCCAACGCCCACGGAGGTCGATCTATGAGCGTCTCATCCCGCCACCATTTCCGATTTCACGCACCGCACGCGCATCTCGCCTCGGTGTTCGGCGACGACTGGTTCGCCGTGAGAGCGGAGGCCTTCGCCCGCTTCTTCGGGACGCCGCTATTCCTGGTTGCGCAGACGGTCGTGGTGGCCTTCTGGATCGCCGTCAATGCCGTCGGTCTCACCCGCTTCGACGTCTACCCCTTCATCCTCCTGAACCTCGCCTTCAGCCTGCAGGCCGCCTACGCAGCGCCGCTCATCCTGCTCGCTCAGACCCGGCAGGCCGACCGCGACAAGGCCCTCGCGGACGCGGACGCGCAGCACCGGGAAGCGCTCGCCCAGGCGAGCCTCGAGCGACAGGAGTTCGCGACGCAGCAATCGGCGCAGCTGCTCGAGCTCCTGGACCGGAACACGAAGCTCACGCAGATCACGCAGGAGCTGAGCCAGCGCATCGAGCGGCTCACGGACGAGATTCACCGCAAGGTGGTCGCCGCCAGCTGAGGCAGGCCCAAGGGCGCCGCGACCCGAGCGCGGGCTACCTCGACCGGGCAATCGCCTCGATCAGCTCGCGCCGCACCCGCTCCACGTCCGTGAGCGGGCTCCGGCGCAGCCGGCCGAGCTCGGCCGCCGTATACGGGGCGAAGTCCGCCGGCGTGTCGTCACGGCCGAAGCGTTCGAGCACCCAGTTGAGCACGGCAGCCGTTGCGGCGTCGTCGAGCGGCGCCTGCGCGACACCGGGCACGCGCGCCAGGTACTCCCGCCCGCCTGGCACGCGCAGGAACTTCCCGACGGAGCCGGCGAGCGCCGGGACGCTGCCCGGCGTGGCGGCGCCGTCGGCGCGGTGGCACCCCTGGCAGTTGAGCGCGTAGTCGAGCGCCGGGCCGCCCACGTCGGCGCCCGCTGCGCGGCTCGCAGCGGCCGCAGCCACGAGCACCGCGATGGTCCGAAACATCACGACTTGCGCATCACGACTTGGTCGCGACCCCGAGCACCACCGCCACCGAGCAGTTCACCGCCCGGCTCTTGGTGCCGAAGCACCACAGGAGGTCGTTGTTCTTCGACGTGAAGTAGACGGGCTTCTCGCCTTCCGTCCGGGTGCATCGACAGCGCAGGCACAGCGACTGCCCGCAGCAGTCGTTGTAGGAGATGATGTAGTCCTTCCCGTCGCCGGGGTGCCGGCAGGTGCCGATCCAGGTGACGGGCGACATCTCCGTCCCGGGCGGGCACGCGCTCTGCGAGCCGCCGCAGCACGCGCAGAGGAAGCCGTCGATGGCGCAGTGACGCCAGTAGCTGCAGCTCTTCGGGTCGCCCACCTCGCCCTTGAGCGCCGCGTCGTCGGGCGGTGGGAGGCGCGCGTCGTCCGCGGCACGCGCCACCGGCAGGAGCGGCAACGTCGAGCCGACCAGCGCGGACCCGAGCCGGGTGAGGAAGCTCCGACGCGACGTGCGCTGCGCCAGCTGCCGCGCGGCGGTCTCCACGAAGCGGTCGATCCAGTATCGTTCGTCCATCACTGTGGTCCCACTCCCATGTCCTGCTGCGCGCGTCCGAGGAAGTCCTGAATCGACGACACGCCGCGCTCCCTGGCCTCGAACAGGCTCTCGAGGTGCTCCCGGGTGTTCACGAGCCCCTTCGAGCGGACGATCCCGGCGGCATCGAGGAGCACGGCATAGGGCAGCTTCTCGACCCGATAGGTGATCCCGAGCGCGGGGGAGAGGACGTAGGTGGACGGGTCGAGCTGCTGCTCGCGCACGAACGGCTCGTGCTCCTCGCGTGTCCCGTCGCTGGCGAGGAGGAGGTCCAGCCAGCGCCCCTCGCGGCGCACCGCCGAGCGCAGCGCGGGAAGGAGAGCTTTGCAGACGGGGCACGTGGGCGAGAGGAAGAAGAGGAGCGTCGCTCGACGGTCGGGGCTCGGCGCGCCGATGTCGCGCACCGCTCCCGAGAGCGTCTGCACGCGCACCACCGGCGCAGCCTCTCCCACCCCGGGGCCTCTGCCCACCATGAGGGCGCCGGCCGGCGCCACGCGCTCGTAGAGCACGCCGATCTGGCGGACGAGCGCGACCACGACGCAGGCGAGGAGCACGACCGCCGCCCACAGGACGACGTTCGACACGACGAGCGCCTGCGTCACGCCTCACCTCGGAGGCGGGCGAGCGCGGGCGCGTGCGCGAGCAGGCGATCGACCGACGCGTACAGCGCCGCGAGCGTCGCCGTGGCCCCCATCACCGTGAGCGCGTCCACCCAGACGAGCGGTCGCGGGCGTACCGGCGCGACCGCGGCCAGCGCCGCCGCGGCCAGGGCCGCGTTGCGCGCGACGAGCCAGCCGCTGATCGGCCGGCGGACGGCGGGCCCCGCGCAGCCGCAGTCGATGTGTCGCCGGCCGCGCGCGAGATTGACCGCGATCGCGGCGCCGTAGACGGCCAGGACCGCGGCCGCGGCGACGGGGCCGGGCGCGCGCCGCGCCGGCGCGAGGAGCGCAATTGCCACGACGACCTCGACGCCGATCACCAGCATCGCGGCGAGCGGCACGACGGGGCCGGGCAGGAGGCGGTACTCCGCGAGCGTCGTCCGGAATCGGCCGGGGTCGCGCAGCTTGTGGTTCGCCGCCACCAGGAACAGCAGCGCGAAGGCGGCCCTCAGCGCGGCGTCGACCGCAGGATCGATCATGGTCTCACGGCGCGAAGAGGAGGCTCGCGGCCAGGCCGGGCTCGGAGACCTGGCGCACCACGGCGCCGGTCATCGCGTCGTGGATGGTGAGGGTCGGCGGCAGCGACGCCGACATGACCAGGACCGGATGATCGTCCTGGGTCACGAGAATGCGCTCGACGCCGGGGTTGGGCAGCACCTTCGGCAGGAACCACCCCGTGAACCGCGCCATCCGCCCGCGCCCGCTCGCCGCGAGCTGCTGGCCGACGAAGCCCGCGAGCGGGTTCGGCACGGGGATGCGCTGCACGCGCCGTCGCGTCGCCAGGTCGTAGACCCACACCTCGGTGCCGGCCTCCTTGTGGGTGTCGGGACCGCCCTGGTGCATGAGCGCGTAGAGTCTTCCGGAGGCGGCGTGGACGGCGAGGTGCTGGCCCCCGCCGACGCGCCACGCGGCGCGGCGGTCCGCGTCGCCGACGAGCGACCAGGTCTCCCCGAAGCGCGGCGTGTCGCCGGCCACGTCCACCGGGTGCACGACTCCCTCGAAGGACACGAACAGCCATTCGCTCCCCCGGCGCACCGCCTTCTCGGTGACCGGGTCCTTCTGCGGGTCGAAGAACGGCTCGCTGCGCTCGACCCGCGTCTCGTGGCCCGTG
This sequence comes from Deltaproteobacteria bacterium, assembly GCA_005888095.1. GTDB lineage: Bacteria > Desulfobacterota > Binatia > DP-6 > DP-6 > DP-3. The sequence continues at coordinate 47,181 of VBKF01000127.1, forward strand.
TCGTCGAGGGCCACCGTCAGGGCCGCGCCGTTGGCGCACAGCATGAGGAACCGACGGGGCCCCGCGGCATAGACCAGGCTGCACCCGGGGGTGGAGACCTCGGTGGTGAACCGGCGCGACTTGACGTCGACGATCGACAGCGAGGTGACGGGCGTCAGGTTGAAGACCGCCGCGAACCGCCCGTCGTCCGACAGCGCGTTCGCGGCGTTGCCGGGGAAGTACTCCGCCCGGCGCGGCGGGATGCCGATCTCGTCCAGCGGCTGGAGCGTCGCGGCGTCGTAGACGGTGACCACGTCCGTCCGCTCGCCGCGCACCCCGCGCGAGTAGTAGGTCTCCGCCAGGTAGACCTCGCGGTGGTCGGGCGCGAACAGCGGCGCGATGACGAAGCCGACGCCTCCGCTGCCGGAGCTGAGGGTGGCGAGCAGCTCGCCCGCGTCGGCGTCGAAGAGCGCCGTGCGGTGGAGCAGGATGTCGCTCAGCCAGAACCAGTGCGGCCCCGGCCGCGCGGGCAGCGCGACCACCTTGCCGACGGTCTCGGGCTGCGGCCCTGCGCCGGCGACGCCGCTCGCGGCGAGGCAGAGGAGAATCGCCCGGAGCCATGCACGGCGTGTCCGCGGTGGCCTCATCGTCGCATCGGGGTGGAGGAACCGCGGCGCCCTATACCACGGGCCAGATCGTGGTAATAGACGCACCATGATCGTCGTGACCAACCGCATCCCCGTCACCCGGGGCCATGAGATCGACTTCGAGGACCGCTTCAAGCGCCGCGTCCATCTCGTGGACCGCCATCCGGGCTTCATCCGCAACGAGGTGCACCGCCCGCGTCCGATGAAGTTCGAGCACGAGCGCGGCACCTGGGTGGATGACCCGGACGCGCAGGGCTACTACGAGGTGAAGACCTGGTGGCGGACCTTCGACGACTTCGTCGCGTGGACGAAGAGCGCCGACTTCGCCGAGGCGCATGCCAACCGCCCGCCGCGGGAGATGTTCAGCGGGCCCAACGTCCTGGAGGTCCACGAGATCCTCACCAGCACGGACCTCGACCTCGACTCGGGGTGATGCCCGGCAAGCGGTCGGCCGGCGTGGTCGTCGTCCGCCCCGGCCCGGCGGGCTGGCGCTACCTCTTGCTGCGCGCCTTCCGCAACTGGGACTTCCCGAAGGGTCTCGTCGAGCCGGACGAGCCGCCGCTCGCCGCGGCGTTGCGAGAGGTGCGCGAGGAGGCATCGCTCGAATCGCTCGAGCTCCGCTGGGGCGAGGCTTTCCGGGAGACCGAGCCGTACGCGGGAGGGAAGGTCGCACGCTACTACGTCGCCCTCAGCGCGTCCGGCGACGTGCGGCTCCCCGTGTCGCCGGAGCTCGGACGGCCCGAGCATCACGAGCACCGGTGGGCCTCGTATGCCGAGGCGCGGCGGCTGCTCCCGCCGCGGCTGCAACCGATCCTCGACTGGGCGAGTTCGGTGGTCGAGGGCTCGCTCGCGGAAACTCACTGAGGCCGCTGCCCAGGCGCGAAAGCGTCTACGGCGCTAGACACTCGCGGCGGGCCTGCTATCTTCACTCGGTGAGAGGCAAGGAGCTGCTCCGCGTGCTACGGGGTCTCGGATGTGAGGAAGAGCGACGGCGGGATCGCACGTGCGTGTTCGCTGTGGCGACTGCGTGACGACCGTCCCCGTCCATGCCGGCGAGGACCTCGGCCCTGGGCTGCTCCGGGCGATCGAGCGTGACCTGGAACCTTGCCTCGGCAAGGGATGGTTGCAACGGCGATGAGAACATACACCGTCAGCTACGAGCGCGACGAAGGGGGTTGGTGGGTGGCCACCGTCGTTGAGGTTCGGGGGTGCCGGACCCAGGGACGAACGATCGCCCAGGCGCGGAGCCGGATCCGGGAGGCCCTCGGGCTGTTCGTCGACAATTCCGAGCGTGCGGCGCTCGTCGAGCGGGTCAAGCTGGGTGCCGAGGCACGCCGCGCCTTGGCCCGCCTCGAAGCCGCCAGGCAGCGAGCGGCGAGGGAACAGCAGCATGCTCAGGCCTCCACCAGGGACGCTGTTCGGGTTCTCACACGGAAGCTTCGGCTGAGTGTCCGCGATGCCGGAGAGCTGCTCGGCCTGTCGCACCAGCGCGTTCAACAACTCGCACGCCGTCGCGCGGGTTGAACGGCCCACGGATCCGCGAGCGTCGCGAGGCAAGGGGCATCCGGTCGGCCGGGCGGCACGCCGGCCTGGCGTCAGGAGCCGCTCGGAGTCGTGGCGGGCGGAGCCGCAGGCACGGCGGCCAGCCGGGCGCTGCGCGGGCCGCGGGGCCGGAGCGCCTGGCGCAGCTCGCGCTTGCGGAGGCGGATCGCGTCGGGTGTGACCTCGACCAGCTCGTCCTCGTCGATCCACGCCAGGCCTTCCTCGAGCCCCATGGTGCGATGGGGGACCAGCCGCACCGCCTCGTCGTGGCCCGACGCGCGCATGTTGGTCAGCTTCTTCTCGCGGCAGACGTTCACGTCGAGGTCGGCGTCGCGCGAGTACTCGCCGACGACCATGCCCTCGTAGACCGCCGTCCCGGCGGGGACGAAGAGGATGCCGCGCTCCTGGAGGTGAAAGAGCGCATAGGGCGTCGCCACCCCCTGGCGGTCCGCCACCATCGCCCCGTTCGTGCGCCCCGCGATCGGTCCGTGCCAGGGCGCGTAGCCGTTGAAGAGCGCGTTGAGGGTGCCGCTACCTCGGGTGTCGGTCAGGAAGAGCGAGCGAAAGCCGATGAGACCGCGCGACGGCACGACGTATTCGATGCGCACGCGCCCGCCGCCGAGATGATCCATGCGGGTCATCACCGCGCGCCGGACGCCCAGGAGCTGGGTGACCACCCCGACGTACTCCTCCGGCACGTCGACGAGGAGCAGCTCCGTCGGCTCCTCGACGACGCCGCCGCGGTCTCGCAGCAGCACGGCGGGCTTGGACACCTGGAGCTCGAAGCCTTCGCGGCGCATCGTTTCGATCAGGATGGCGAGCTGCAGCTCGCCGCGGCCGAGCACGCGGAAGCTGTCGGTCGTCTCGGTGTCCTCGACCCGCAGGCTCACGTTGCGGCGGCTCTCCTGGAACAGGCGCTCGCGCACGTTGCGCGACGTGACCCGGCTCCCGGCGCGTCCCGCCCACGGGCTCGTGTTGACGCCGAAGACCATGGCGATCGTCGGCTCGTCGACCCGGATGGGCGGCAGCGGCGCGGGACGTTCGCGATCGGCGATCGTCTCGCCGATGTGGATGTCCTCGATGCCGGCCACGGCGACGATGTCGCCGGCGAGCGCCCGTTCGACCTCGATCCGCTTGAGCCCTTCCCAGGCGTAGACGTGCGTCAGCTTGCAGGGCGCCAGTGAGCCGTCGTTCCGGCAGAGCGCGTACTCGCCGCCGGCAACGAGCGCGCCGGCCACGACCCGCCCGATCGCCAGCCGGCCGACGTAGTCGTCGTACCCGAGGTTGTTCGCCTGGAAGCGCGCCGGCGCGTCCGGCTCGTGGGGCGGGCCGGGCAGGAAGCCCGCGATCGCCTCGAAGAGCGGCCGGAGATCGGGGCTCTCCCGGCCGAGCTCGCGCGTCGCCGTGCCGGCGCGCGCGTTGGTATAGAGCACGGGGAACTCGAGCTGCTCCTCGCTCGCCCCGAGGTCGATGAACAGGCCGTAGATCTCGTCGAGGACCGCCGCCGGCCGGGCGTCCGGGCGGTCGATCTTGTTGAGGCAGACGACGGGCGGAAGGCCGGCCTCGAGCGCCTTGCCGAGGACGAAGCGGGTCTGCGGCAGCGGGCCCTCCGAGGCGTCGACCAGGAGGAGCACGCCGTCGACCATGGCGAGCGTGCGCTCCACCTCGCCGCCGAAGTCGGCATGGCCGGGCGTATCGACGATGTTGATGCGCACGCCCTCCCACGTGACCGTCGTGTTCTTCGCGAGGATCGTGATGCCACGCTCCCGCTCGAGGGCGAAGGAGTCCATCACCCGCTCGGCCACCGCCTGATTGGCGCGGAAGACGCCGGTCTGCCGGAGCAGCGCATCGACGAGCGTCGTCTTGCCGTGGTCGACGTGCGCGATGATGCCGACGTTGCGCACGTCGGGGCGTCGGGCCACGGCCGGCTGGCGCGCGGGAGAGCTCACGGACGTGCATCCTGACGAGAGAGGCCGGGCGGGTCAAACGCCACGGAGATCTCCTGCGCGGGAACGCCGGCGCCGGCCTGCTCATCGGGCACGGCAGCCCACCCCGCGAGCTGCATAGCTAACCAGCTTGGCGCGCCGTGACGCGGCGCACAGCGGACGGGCATTGGTTGCAGCGCTGCGCATCTTGCGGCGCTGCGGGTCGCAGCGGTTCGCGGCACCCAACTTTCGTTGGAGTTCCGTGCACCGGCGAGGGCACGCACCTTGCTCGGAGCCCGCAGCAACATGTCGCGGAAAGCACCGCCTTTGCTCGACCGCATGGTTCTAGCTTGCAAGCCGCTGGGAACGGCGGCGCGCGGCTGGACCTCGGGGGGAAATCTCATGCGCTTCGGAACCACACCTGCGCCGGCCCGCCTGCGCCGGCTCGCGCCGGCGGCAGCGCTGCTCGGCCTCTTGACCGTCTGCTCGCCGCCGGACGCCGCGGCCGCGATCGCGCTCGTGCGGAACCTCGGCGCCACGGGGAGCGGTGCGACCGGCACGACGATCGCCGTCACGGTCCCGGCGGGCGGCGTGCCGGCCGGCCACACGGTCATCGTCACCGTCGCCCTCGACCCGGCGGCGGGCGCGGTGTCGTGCAGCGACAGCAAGGGGAATACCTACACGAAGGACCTCGACGTCACGCGGGGCTCGGGCACCGACGGCGTCCGGACCGTCGTCTGCTCCGCCGCCATCCGTACCGCGCTCGCCGCCGGCAACACCGTCGTCGCGACGCACCCGTCCGTCATCGCACGGGCCGTGAACGCCGCCGAGTTCTCGGGCTTCCTCACCCCGGCGCTCGACAGGAGCGCGAGCGCCACCGGTGCCACCACCACGCTGTCGTCCGGTGCGACGGCCGTCACCACGCAGGCCGCCGAGCTGCTCATCGGCGCGGCCGGCATCGAGTCGAAGCACCCGACGGACTTCACCCCGGCACCCGGCTACACGAGCCTCGGCTACGCCTCCTCGGAAACCATCCCGAACGGCCTGGCGAAGCAGGTCACCCTCTACACGCAGTACCGGGTCGTCTCGACGACAGGCTCGTACTCGGCCAACGGCACGGTCCAGCCGAGCCGGCAGTGGGCGGCGGCGATCGCCACCTACAAGGAGAACTGCGGCAACGGCGTCGTCGACCCGGGCGAACAGTGCGACGGCGGGGCGTGCTGCAACGCGAGCTGTACGTTCGTCGCCTCGGGAACCGTCTGCCGCACCTCGGGCGGCGCCTGCGACGTGCCCGAGGTCTGCACGGGCTCGAGCGCGACCTGTCCGGCCGATGCCAAGCTCGCCGCCGGCACCATCTGCCGCGCGACGGCGGGGCCCTGCGACGTCGCCGAGACCTGCGATGGCACGAGCAACGACTGCCCGGCCGACGGGTTCGCTGCCGCCACCACGGTGTGCCGGGCGGCGGCGGGAGAGTGCGACGTCGCCGAGACGTGTACCGGCAACGGCCCCGAGTGTCCGGCCGACACGTGCAAGGCGAGCGGCACCACCTGCGCGGACGACGGCAACCCATGCACCGCCGACGTCTGCGACGGCGACAGCATGAAGTGCCAGCATCCCGCCGGCAACGCCGGCGCGGTGTGCCGCGCGTCGGCCGGAGTCTGCGACCCGGCGGAGACCTGCACCGGCACCAGCACCAGCTGCCCGGTGGATGCCAAGAGTCCGGAGGGCACGACGTGCCGGCCGGCGGCCGGCCCCTGCGACGTGGCCGAGACCTGTGACGGGGTGAGCAGCACGTGTCCGACGGACGCCTTCGCCCCGGGTACGACGCAGTGCCGGGCGGCCGCCGACGAGTGCGACGTCGCCGAGCTCTGCACCGGCAGCGGCCCGAGCTGCCCGGACGACACCAAGAAGCCTGCCGGGACCGCCTGCACGGACGACGGGAACGCCTGCACCGCCGACCAGTGCGACGGGGTGAGCGCCGCGTGCCCGCACCCGGCGGGCAATGCGGGAACGGTCTGCCGAGCCGCGGCGGGGCCATGCGACCTGGCGGAGACCTGCACCGGCTCGAGCGCCGCCTGTCCCGAGGACACGAAGACTCCCGGCGGCACGCTGTGCCGCGCGGCGGCCGGGCCCTGTGACGTCGCCGAGGCCTGCGACGGGATCGCCAACGATTGTCCGGCGAACGCGTTCGCGCCCGCGAGCACGATCTGCCGGCCGGCGGCCGGCGAATGTGACATCGACGAGCTCTGCGACGGCAACGGCCCCGAGTGTCCGGCCGACGCCAGAAAGGCAAGCGGCACGAGCTGCACGGAGGACGGCAATCCGTGCACGACCGACACCTGCAACGGGACGGACGTCGGCTGTCAGCATGCGGCGGGGAACGCGGGCGCCGTGTGCCGGGCGGCCGCCGGCGCTTGCGACCTGCCCGAGACCTGCAACGGCAGCGAGACCACCTGCCCCGCGGACGGCTTCGCGCCTCCGTCGACCGTCTGCCGCGCGGCCGTGGGCCCCTGCGACGTCGCCGAGACGTGCACCGGGTCGAGCGCGGAGTGCCCGGCGGATGCGTTCCAGCCGTCGGCGGTCGAGTGCCGGCCCGCGGCGGGTGACTGTGACCTGGCGGAGAGCTGCACGGGCACGAGCGGCGCCTGTCCGGACGATGCCTTCAAGCCCGCGTCCGTGGAGTGCCGCCCCGCCGCCGGCGACTGCGACCTCGCCGAGTCCTGCACCGGCACCAGCGCCGCTTGCCCGGCCGACGCTGTCAAGCCCGCGACGGTCGAGTGCCGCCCCGCCGCCGGCGACTGCGACGTCGCCGAGTCCTGCACCGGCACCAGCGCTGCTTGCCCGGCCGATGGCTTCAAGCCTGCCGCCGTCGAGTGCCGCCCCGCAGCGGGCGACTGCGACGTCGCCGAGTCCTGCACCGGCACCGGTGCGGTCTGCCCGGCCGACGCCTTCAAGCCGGCCACGGTCGAGTGCCGCCCCGCCGCCGGTGACTGCGACGTGGCGGAGAGCTGCACCGGCACCAGCGCCGCGTGCCCGGCCGATGCCTTCAAGCCTGCCGCCGTCGAGTGCCGCGCGGCCGCGGGCGACTGCGACGTCGCCGAGTCCTGCACCGGCACGAGCGCCACCTGTCCCGACGATGCCTTCAAACCGGCCACGGTCGAGTGTCGGGCCGCGGCGGGTGACTGCGACGTCGCCGAGTCCTGCACCGGCACCGGTGCGGTCTGCCCGGCCGACGCCTTCAAGCCGGCCACGGTCGAGTGCCGCCCCGCCGCCGGTGACTGCGACGTGGCGGAGAG
>VBKF01000128.1 GCA_005888095.1 Deltaproteobacteria bacterium
GCGAACCGGGTGATCTCGCTCCCGCCCGCGGAGCTCGCACGCTGGTACGACGCCTATCCGTTCGATGTCCGTCCCGTGACCGACGACTCACCGTTCTTCTGGCACTTCGTCCGCTTCAGGGACGTGATCGCGGGCTCGGTGCGCTTCGGCGCCCCGAGCCCCGAGGAAGGCTTCGGGGAGAAGCTGCTCCTCCTGCTGCTGGGGGTCGCGACACTGCTCGCCGCCCTCTTCCTCATCGCCCCTCTCCTCGCGATCCGGGACATCTGGCAGGCGATCCCCTACAAGGGACGGGCCGCGGTCTACTTCGCCGCGCTCGGCGTGGGGTTCATGTTCCTCGAGGTGAGCCTGATCCAGCGGCTCACGCTCTTCCTCGGCTACCCGACCTACTCGCTCACCGTCACGCTCTTCGCCCTCCTCGTCTCGACAGGCCTCGGGAGCCTCGTCTCGGACCGCGCCGCGGCGCGCCACGACCGGATGCTCCTCGTCCTCGGCGCGTGCCTTCTCGCCCTCATCGCCTTCTACCACCGCGGCCTCACGCCGGTGGTCGACCATGCCGTCGGATGGCCGCTCGCCGGCCGGGTGACCGTCGCGGTGCTGCTCCTCGCCCCGCTCGGCCTCTGCCTCGGTGCCTTCATGCCGCTCGGCCTCCGCACGGTCGCGGCCCTCACCCCGCACGGCGAGGAGTTCGTCGCGTGGAGCTGGGCGGTGAACGGCTTCTTCTCCGTCGTGAGCTCCGTCGCGGCGACGATCCTCTCGATGACGGTCGGGTTCAACGTCGTGCTGCTGGCGGCCGGCGCGGTCTACGTGATCGGCATCGCGGCCATGCTCAGCGTCCCGGCGCCGCCTCAGCAGATCGGCGAGATGTGCGGGTAGGCGAGGTTGACTGCCCCTCGTTCATGGAGAAGCCGAGGTTATTGTAGGCGGAGAGGTGCGAGGCCAACGATGTGCAACGGCGTGACGTTGTAGTAGGAGGGTCGCCGATGGCGAATCCTGCACGTCAGATCGAGTCCAAGGCTCTGAAGCTCTCCCCACGGGAACGCGCCCGTCTTGCGCAACGTCTCATCTCCAGCCTCGACGATAAGGTGGATTCTGACGCCGAGGCAGTGTGGGTTCGAGAGGCTGAACGCCACTTAGACGAACTGCGCACCGGGAAGGTCAAGGGCAAGGCTGCTGCGAGCGTCTTCCGCAAGGCTCGAGCGGCCCTTCGGTGAAGCGTGTCGTCTTTCACCCGGAAGCCGAAGTTGAGTTTCTGTCCGCGGCGGAGTTCTACCGCCGCTTGAGCGGACAGGACGTAAGACAGCCCGGCGGGCGCCGCGGCGCAGCGGTCTGGCCGGCCGCTCAACGGCCCATCGTTAGGCTGCTCTCCGAGCGGGCCGGGCCAACCACCGGATGAGATCGCGGCGGCCAGCGCCCATTCTGAGCAGCGAACGAACCAAGAGGTCGATGCTGACGGACGGATCCCCGGCTTCCATCTTCGCTATCCGCGATTGGCTCGATCCTAGCAGCCGCCCCAATTGATCTTGCGTGAGTTTCCGCTTCGCTCGCTCTTCCCGCACTGCCTTCGCGAGAGCAAGCTTCAGATCGATGACGGCCTCTTCCTCGTCCGTCAGGCCCAGGAATTCCTTGGTGGATCCGAGCCTCCAGCCGGCCTTCTCCAAGCGTTGTCGCTTTCGAGCCTTCGTCGCTTCTTCCTTTCGCGCGCCGCGCGATCATACGCCTCCAGCACGCCGCCGGCAGCGCTCGATCACGTCCCGTGGGGTCTTCCTGGTCTTTTTGGCGAACACGTCACTGATCACGATCGCGTCAGGATCTATTCTACACGATCCGCCACTCGTGACTCTTGTCTGCGACTCGAAGCTCGTGGCAGCCTCTGCCGATGGATGGCATGGGCCGGGAGTGCGGCAGGCCCAGCCCCTCCCCGCGTTGCAGTCTCCTCAGCAGGGTTCCCGCTTCGATCCGGCCCTCCTTCGAGAACGGCGGCGTCTTGATCTCGCCATGGAGCCAGGCGAGCGGTTTCCCCGACCCGTCCGCCACCTCCGTGACATCATATGTCAGACTTGACATATTGGCAAGAGCAGCCTGACACGCGGCCGCAGCGGCCCGCGGCCACTGGCGGCGCTTACGGCTGGGCCTCGAGCCATGCTACGTTCCAGCATGGCGGTCGCTGAGAAGCCGAGGATGGCCCGCCCCGCGGCAACCCACGACTACTGGTTCATCGCCCGCGAGCTCACGCTCTCGGCCTTCAAGCTCCGCGACCAGGGGACGCTGCTCGGCTTCCTCTGGACGCTCCTCCAGCCGCTCGCGATGCTCGGCGTCCTGTACTGGCTCTTCCGCAAGCAGGTCGGTGCGACGGTCGAGCATTTCGGCCTCTACGTGCTGATCGGCATCGTGCTCTGGACCTTCTTCGCCTCGGGGACGGGCAAGGGGCTGGTCAGCGTCGTCATCCGCCGCGACCTGATCAACTCGGTGACCTTCCCGCGCGAGCTGATCGTGGTGAGCTCGGTCCTCACCGTGATCGTGTCCTCGGCCCTCGAGTTCTGCGTCGTCCTCGTCTTCGCGATCGGCAGCGGGGCCGGCATCTCCTGGGCCTGGCTCGCGCTGCCGCTGGTCCTCGTGATGGAGGGGCTCCTCGTGATCGGCACCGCGCTCCTCCTGGCGCCCTGGTACGTCTACGCCCGCGACCTCGACAACATCTGGAACATCGTGCTCCGCATCGGCTTCTTCCTGACGCCGGTCTTCTACCTGCCCGAGCAGTTCCTCTCGCCCGCCGAGCAGCGGCTCTACCTGCTCAACCCGGTCACGCAGATCATGATTCACGCGCGGCAGATCCTCCTCCGCCACGAGGTGCCGTCGCTCGCGGCGATGGCCGGCACGCTCGCGTTCGGCGTGGTCCTGGTGGCGGTGGGACTCGCGAACTTCCGCTACTTCGCGCCCGACCTGGCCGAGCACATCTGATGGCCGAGCCGCTCGTCGAGGTGAGCCACCTGACCAAGGAGTTCCGGGTCGAGAGCGCCCGCCCGCCGAGCCTCTTCAACCAGCTCCGCAGGGCGCTCTGGCTCGGCCGTCAGACCCGCCGCCTGCGGGCCCTCGACGACGTCAACTTCCAGCTCGAGGAGGGCCGCTCTCTCGGCCTCGTCGGCGACAACGGCGCGGGCAAGAGCACGCTCCTCCGCATCCTCTCCGGCATCTACCGTCCCACCTCCGGAAGCTGCCTCGTGCGGGGGCGCCTCACGCCCGTGCTCGAGCTCGGCGTCGGCATGCACCAGGACCTCTCGGTGCGCGAGAACGTCTTCCTCTACGGCGCCATGATCGGCTTCCGGCGCGCGGAGCTCCAGCGCCGCTTCGACGAGATCATCGCCTTCGCCGAGCTCGAGGACTTCGTCGAGGCCAAGGTGAAGGAGCTCTCGACGGGCATGCGCCAGCGCCTGACCTTCTCGATCACCGCGAAGATCGACAGCGACCTCATCCTCCTCGACGAGGTCCTGGCGGTCGGCGACCGGAGCTTCCGCGAGCGGTCGTACGCGGTCTTCCAGCGCCGGCGGCGCGAGGGCAAGACCCTCGTGCTGGCGTCGCACGACCTCGGGGCGATCGCCGACCTCTGCGACGTCTCGCTGCTGCTGCACCACGGGGGGCAGCGCGCCTTCGGACCGACGGGCGAGGTGCTGGCGCTCTACACGGGCGACGGTCAGAGGGGGTGACCCACGTGTCACGATTTGTTCTTGACGTTCCTTCACCCGCGGACGTAGGAAGGCGTCCGGCGGAGTGCAATGCCGGGTCATCGCGCAGCGTACGTCGTGGCGGTGTGGCTCGCGGGCGCCGGTTCGGTGCTTGCGCTCGATCGTCCCATCGATGGACTGAAGCTCGTTCTCCGGCGATCGTCTGGATTCACCGAGAAGCTCGTCTTCGTCTCGAGCGACCCAAACGTTCCCTTTCCCGTTCGCGGCAGCGCGGACGACCCTGCGACCGGGACACCGGGCGGTGCGCTCGTGGAGCTCTTCTCGACGGCGGTGCCAGCCGGCGTCATGCTCCCCGCCCCAGCGGCGGGGTGGAGTGCAAGGCGCGTCAGGACCGGCAGCTTCCGGTTCCTCCACCACGACGCACCGGATGCGTTCTCGGCCATCCGGTCGATCGTCCTCCGGCAAGGCCGCTCGATCCGGATGGTCGGGCGGAGCACGGGGCTGCCGCTTTCCGGGCCTCAGGGCGCCGTCGGTATCCGGTTCACGACCGGCACGCTGCGGAGCTGCGCGCTCTTCGGTCCTGGCACCGTTCGCCTCGATCGGGAAGGTGTCTTCGTCGCCCAGGAGGCGTCGGCCGCGGCGATCCCGGATTGCTCGAACGCCTCGCTCGGCGGCACCAGCACGACGACGACGAGCACAACCCTCCCCGGAGCGTGTGGAGACGGCGTCGTCAATCAGCCGAGCGAGGAGTGCGACGGCACGGCGCCGTCCATGTGCACCAGCACTGGATTTTCGTGTGGTCCGCCCGGATTCTCGACGGCGTGCCGGTGCTGTTCGTACGGCGGGTTCGGCACCCAGCTGGTCGGTTGCTGCAACCCGTACTCGATCCTCATCCCGACGCCGGATTCGGGGGGAATCTGCATCCACACCCGCTGCGACCCGCCGTTCGACTGCTCCGGTACGGACCAGTGCGAGCCCGATGGGACCTGCTGCTCGCCCGCTGGAGCCACCTGCCTCTTCGCACTCCTCGGCTACCCCGTCGGGCTCAACGCGTGCTGCCCCGGACTGGAATGCCGGGGACCAAGCCCCTACGGGGTCGGCTGCTGCGTGCCCGATGGAGCCGCGTGCACGAACGATGCCGAGTGCTGCACCACGCACTGTGGCGGAGCAGGTGCCTGCGAGCGGTGTCGTCCCGGCGGAGCCGCCTGCACGAGCCCCTTCGAATGCTGCAGCCTCTCCTGCAACACGTCCGGAGCCTGCAACGCGTGCGCTCCCGCCGGTGCGAGCTGCCTCGACAGCACGACGTGCTGCAGCGGGTCGTGCAACGCGTCGACCTTCGCCTGCAATCCGTAGGCTTCCGCCTCTGCGTCTGCTTCCCTGCCTGACGGCGCGCGGCGGCTACGGCTCGGCCGCGCCCTCGCCCCGCCGGTCGCCGAGGAGGGACACGATCTCGTCACGCAGCACGCGGGCCAGCTCGTCGTGCGCGCGCGCATTGGGATGTCCGTCGCCCGCGACCATGTAGTCGCGATGGTCGCGGTTCCTGAACAGCGGCAGGAGATCGACCGTCTCGATTCCCAGCTCCCGTCCCCACGCGGACACCGCTGCATGAATCGAAGCGTCGGGATAGGCGCCGTCGAACGGCTGCGTGAAATCGGGCAGGATCATCACGCCCAACGCCACCCCGCGTCGCCGGCAGAACGCCGCCATGCGCGCCAGCGCAGCCTTCGACTCGCGCCACTTGGGGCTCTCCGCCTCGAACCCCTCCGTGTACGTCAGCCTGGGAATATTTCGCCGGTCGGGGAGCCAGCGCGCGTGCGGGAAGCAGCACGTGCGCAGGAGATCCTTGGTGCCCTCCCAGAGCCAGGAGCGGACGTAGCGATACGTCGTTGCTGGCGAGCTGGGTACGTTCATCTGCGGCTCCGCGTCGTTCATCGTGTAGCCGACGACGACCGCGTCGGGGCGACGGCGCGGCAGGATCTCCTCCAGCAGGTAGCTCTCCTGCTCGGTGTTGTAGCCCGGGACGCCGGCGTTCAGGATCTCCACGGCGCGACCTTCCCGGCGCAGCAGCGCTTCCGCGCGCGTGGGAAAGGTCTCCGCCTCCAGCACGGCCCAGCCGAACACATAGGAGTCACCGAGCACCACCACGCGCGGGACCCCCGGCCGCTTCTCTCCCGGCTCCCGGTCGCGGAAGCCGTCCGAGTTCGTCCGGTACGGCACGTTCTTCGTGGCGTCGAACGTGAAGCCCGCGCGTCCGACCTGATTCGGAGGCAGCCTGAAGACCAGGGGGCTGTTCTCGAGGAGGACCCAGATGGGCGACATGAACTCCGCGACGTGGCCGCGGTATCGCCAGTAGAGATACGCGCGGAACGAGAGCTCTGCCGCCCCGAGCGAGGCGATCGTCGAGGCGGCGACGAGCAGGGCGACGGCGGATCGCCCTCTCCTCGTCGAGCGTGGCCGTGGCGAGGAGGCGCTCAAGGCGCCCGGAACGTCCCGAGGATGTCGATCTCCTCGCCCACGGTCTCCTCGACCACCTCGATCCGCAGGCGCTCGAGGAGCCAGCGCACCTCCTCTGGGGTGTACGGCCGCACGCGATGGGGCGCGCGCTCCCGGCGGCGGGCGTAGTCCTCGAAGATCTGCCCGTAGCGCGGGGCGAGGAGGTTGGGGAAGTTCGCGAAGAAGCGGCCGCCCGGGCGGAGCACCCGACCGAACTCCCGCAGCACGAGGAAGGCATCCTGCTTGGCGAGATGGTGAAACACGAGGAAGGCCAGCGCGAAATCGAAGTGGCCGTCCGGAAACATCGGCAGCGCCGGCTCCTGGACGTGGTGCAGCCGCACGTTCGGCACGCCGGCCAGCCGGCGCCGCGCTCGCTCGAGCATCTCGGCGCTGACGTCCACGCCGTGCACCTCGCGGCAATGGGATGCAAGGTACGTCTCGAGACGGCCGATGCCGCAGCCGAAGTCGAGCACGCACCAGTGCGGCTGAAGAAACCTCCGCAGCTCCTCGGCGTCCTCGCGGCCCTCGTCCTCGAACCGCGCAGCGTCCGCGCCGTGGCAGATGGCGTCGAGGGCGTCGACGCGCGCGAGGTTGTCCCAGGACTCCGCGTACCCCCGGGGATCCTCCAGCGGCGCGAGGCTCGGAGCGGCCGGCGGAGGGCGCCGGCGGCCGCCGAAGCGGTGCCAGAAGCGCGCCACGGATTCACCTCCTCCGACCGGCTCGCCGTTGACGCTGGGAGAGGGGAGAGAGGATGACCATCGCGACGGGCCCGCAGCCGGGCGGCGACATTGCCCAAGTGTGCCGCAAGGCGCAAGCGTCACTACGCCACGAATTCCGCTTGACGCCGCGGCGGCGTCGGCGCTAGACGCTCGACGGGACCGCGGCGCGGCCGAGGCCCGCCCCGGTGGGACCGATGTTCCGCAGATTCCGGCAGCAGGACGCCCAGCTCAACGTCTACAACCTCGCCATCATGCGCCAGCAGCACCCGCGGCGCTTCGCCTTCCTGCGCGTGGACTCCAACAACGACTGCAACGTTCACTGCGTGTACTGCCACAACCACCGCTCGGCCGATCGCCTGGACGCCGCCGACCTGCGCGCGTTCCTCGAGCAGAACGTGATCAGGGTCGACAACTTCCAGCTCGGCTGCATCATGGAGCCAACGCTCGACCCTCGCATGGCCGACCTGATGCTCCTCGTCGCCGGGTCGCGAGCGAGGCCGGCGCACCGATTCGTCCTCCAGACCAACGGTCTCCTGCTGCACCGGCACGATCATGCGAAGATGCGCGATGCGGGGCTGACGCATCTCTCCGCCTCGATCGATTCGGCAGACCCTGCCACCCACAAGCTCCTGCGGGGCGGCAGCAGTCTGTCCAAGACGATCGCCAACATCGTCGCCTTCCGGACGTCGTGCCCGGCCGCCGAGGTGGAATTCATCACGACCGTCACCCGGGCGAACGTCGATGCGATGGACGCGCTCGTCGCCCTCGGTCTCGACCTCGGTGTCAGCGGGTTCGTCCTGCGTGCGGTCTTCTACCTGCCGGAGAACAACGTCGTGGACCACGCGAGGATGCCCGAGCTCCTGCTGGGACCCGATGACTTCGCGCGCATGCGGGATCGCCTCACCGCCCGGTTCGGAGGCCGCGCCAGGTTCGAGTTCGCGGACAGCGTCACCCTGGATCGAAGCGCGCAGCAGATGAAGGCCGACTCCTTCCGCTGACCGCCGAGCCGCGCGGCTCACGGACGGGGCCACTTCCCTCGCCGCTCGCGCTCGGCAAGCAGCTCGGCGAGCACGGGCCGGAGCAGCTCGGCCGCCACCGCATGCCCCCTGGCGTTCCAATGGCCCTCGCGGTGGTAGCAGGGCCGGCCGGCCAGGGCCTCGGCCTCGAGCCGTGGCAACGGGTCGACGATGCGCACCCCGAGCGTCCGGACCATCTCCACGAGATCCTGGTGCAGGCGCGTCCGTGAGTAGCCCTTGCGCTGGGCGGCGGGATGCTGCGCGAGGAAGTCGTCGAAGCGCACGGGCTCGGCCTGAATCGCCGCCGGGATGAGCAGGACCACGAGATCTGCGCCGCGATCCGTACACTGCCGGGCGATTCGCGCGAGGGCGTCACGCGTCCAGGCGAGAGCCGCCACGACAAGCGGCTGCCTCGACACCATGAGGCTCTGGTCGAGGACGTCGTTCGTGGGGACGAGCGGCGGGACCCCGAGCCGAACCAGCGGCCGCTCGATCGTGGGGAGCACGTACTGGAGCGCGGCGGACGAGCCGACCCAGAAGCGCGAGTGGAGGACCGCTCGCAGGAAGGGCACGAGCAGGGCGCGCGGGCCGGCGGCGGCACCCGCGGGCGCCGGTGATGGGAACGCCCGTCGGGGCCGCACGGCGGCCTCGAGGTTGTCCTGCAGGTCGTTCCCCTCGTAGATCGCCACGATCACCACGTCGGGCCGGACCACGGGGGCGAGCGCCTCGAGGTGGTGAAGCTCGTCAACCTGGCCGAGACCCGGCACCCCCGCGCCGTAGACGTGCAGCGGGCGGGAGGTGATCTGGCCCGCCTGGCGTTCCACGAGCCGATGAAACGTCTCGTCGACCGCGACACCGGTCCCGAAGGCGAGCGAGTCGCCGAGCACGAGCACCGACGCGTCCTCCGCCGGGGGCGGCGCCGTCTCCTCGAGCCCGTCGCGGAAGCCGAGGTCGTTGATATCGACCCGCAGGCCGGGGAACTCGGGATGGAGATAGCGGCCGCGGAAGCCCGGCCGCAGGCGCACGTGCAACACGGGGTCGGGAACGAGGCACGGCGGGGAGCGGGGATCATCGGGGAATATCTCGTAGACGTTCGCCGGAAGGACGGTGTGGAAGGCGCCTTCGACCGCGAAGAGGGTCCACGCCCCGGCCGCCGCGGCGAGCGCGACGTGGGCGGTGATCCCGCGGCGCGGCTCATGGCCGCCTGGCTCGAGCACGAAGAGGAGCATCGTCACGTGGCTTGCCGCCCCGGCCAGCACGCCGAGGACGCCCCGCGCCAGCAGGGACCCGCGACCGAGAAGCAGCTCGAGGAGCGCCAGCCAGAAGCCGCCGGCGGCGGCGAGAGCGCACGCGAGCCGCGGCAGGATCCGCCCGACGGCCGGCGCTCGGGAGCGCCAGGCCCAAACGAGCAGGGCGAGGCTCCAGAGCAATGCGGCACCCCGATACACGGGAAGGTCGCGCGTCCGGATCGCGAGCACGAGCTGGATGCCCAAGGTGGCCGCGGCGCCGGCGCCCAGCAGCATGCGGCCTGCCCGAGGAGGCTCAGCCACCCCGGTTGCCGAGCGACGTGTAGAGATCGAGGTGCCGCGCCGCGACCTCCTCGATCGAGGCCACCCCGTGGGGATGCCTCCCCAGGCGCTCGCGCAGCCCCGGCTCTTCGAGAAGGCGCGCGAGCTGACGCGCGAGGTCGGCCGGGTCGCCCGGCGTGAAGAGGAGCCCGCTCACGCCGTGCTCGATCGCCTCCGCCATCGCCCCGTGCCCGGCGGCCACCACAGGGACGCCGGCGAGGAAGCCCTCCCGGACGACGAGCGAGAACGACTCGTACCAGAGCGAGGGCACCACCAGCGCGTCGAGGGACGCGAGGAGGCGCGGGACGTCGCCCGGGTCGTACCGGCCGTGGAAGCGGATGGTGCCCGGGATCGTCGCGGCGGCGGCCTCGAGCCGCGCGCGGTAGCCCGTGTCGCCGTGGTAAGGCAGCCCGGGCCCGTGGAAGTCGAGCGTGACGTCGGGCCGCCCGAGCAGCCGGTACGCCTCGAGGAGGACGTGCGCGCCCTTCGACGGGATGAGCGTGCCGAGGAAGCCCACCCGGAAGTGGCCGGCCGGCGGGCGCGCCATGCCCGCGAAGGACGCCGTCGCGAGCCCGCAGGGAAGCACGTGCGCCTTCCCGAGGTCGAGGCCGTAGCGGCCGTACATCTCGCGGTGGAAGCGCGACGGCGTCACGATGGCGTCGGGCAGCACGAGCAGGCGGTGCATGTCGGCGTCGTACTGTCGCAGGATGCGAAGGCCGCGGCGCCGGCTCGGCAGCCGCGCGCTCCGGAGCCAGCGCCCGAGTGGCGACCGCGGCGCGCGCAGCTCGTAGTTCTGCGGCTTCAGGCACGTCACGCAGAGCTGCCGGTCGATCTCGTGGCAGACGACGAGCGGATCGCGGATGCGCTGCCCCTTCGGGCAGCCGAACCAGTAGTCGTGCAGCGTGAGCACGAGCGGGATGCCGCGCCGTTTCGTCCGCTCCAGGATGCCGGTCGAGAGGCCGATCAGGTGCTGGACGTGGACGACGTCCGGTCGCCACTGCTCGAGCACGTCGTCGTAGAGGGCATCGATACGCGCGTTCTGGTAGACGCCCGAGAAGCTCGCGAGGTCCGTGAAGAGATGATTGAGCCTCCATACCTCGAGCGCGCCCTGCCGCCCCGCCTCGAGCGCGTAGTCGGGCTTCGACGCGTCCGACTGCCAGGCGAGCACCCCGACCGCGTGCGAGGCGGCGAGCGCGGTCGCGAGCGCGTGACACTGCAGCTCCACGCCCCCCACCGTATCCGGGGGGAAGCCGTGCACGACGTAGAGGATGCGCATCAGACGCTGCGCGCGGCGCGCTCGCTGGCGCGCGCCCCGAGGTACTGGGCCGTGTTCTGCACGAGGGTCCAGGCGATGGCGTAGAGCCGCCAGTAGAGCCGCCGCGCCGGGGCCTGGTCGGCGAGCGGTACCGAGCGCCAGAGGTGCCCGACGCCCGAGACCGTGCAGCGCAGCACGTGACGGAGGGTGGGGATCTGCCGCATCCCGAGCAGGCGGTTCAGGTTCCGATGGTCGGCGTAGACCCGCTTGAAGTCGACCCACAGCGAGTCGTCGTGCGAGTGGAGGACGCGCGCGGCCGGCTCGTAGACGATCGCGTAGCCGGCGCGGAGCACGCGGAGCCCCCAGTCGACGTCCTCCCCGAAGTCGACGGCGGAGAACGGGATCTCCCGCCAGACGCTCTTCCGGATGCAGGAGTTGACGTCGTCGAACGCGACGACGGCCAGCTTCTCGAGCGGCGAGGAGGCTTCGAACGCGGTGAGGTCGGTGATCCGCTGCACGCAGCGCGTCGTCCGGGTGGCCGCCCAGCTCTCGAGGCGCCAGCGCTGGTAGGGGTTGGTGACGTCGCGGATCACCTGGCGCCCGTAGGCTCCCGCCGCCTCGGGCGTCGATTCGAGCGCCTCGACCAGGTGGCGGAGCCAGTCGGTGCCGAGCGGCAGGGCATCCTGGGTGAGGAGTGCGACGAGCTCGCCCTCGGCCGCGGCGATCGCCTGGTTGCGCGTCAGGCCGTGGTTGAACGGACCCTCCCGGTCGAGGAGCCGGACGCCGAACTCGCGGCAGGTGCGCCGCGTGGCGTCGGTCGAGCCCGAGTCGATGCAGATCACCTCGAACGGCCGGTCGAGCTGCTGGCGGTGGATCGCCTCCAGGCAGGCGCGGAACGCGGCGCCGCCGTTCAGGGTCGGGATGACGACCGAGACCGGCGTCATGCGCGCGGCCCGCACAGCTCGCGCCCGCACAGCTCGCGGTAGATCGCCTCGATCTCGTCGACGTGCGCGTCCATCGTCTTCGGCGGGACGATCGCCGCCCGCCAGCGCGCCACGCACGCCGGATCGGCGATCACGGCCTCGAGGCAGGCCGCGAGCGCCGCGACGTCGTCGGCCGGAACGGTGCGCCCGTCGACGCCGTCGTGCACCAGCTCCGGGATGCCGCCGATCGCCGACCCGATCACCGGCACGCCCGCCGCCTGCGCCTCGTGGATGCTGAGCGGCGAGTTCTCGTACCAGATGGAGGGCACGACGAGCACGTCGATCTCGGCGAGCGCCCGCCAGCGATCGGCATGCGGCACCGGCCCGCGCCAGTGGATGTCGGGATGGCGGGCCCGGCGCTCGAGGTCCTCGACGTACGCCGGCTCGACCGGCACGCCGAAGAGGTGCAGCTCGGCCGCCCCCGCCGGGAGGCGGTTGAAGGCCTCGACCAGCACGTGTACGCCCTTGTCGAAGATGAAGCTGCCGAGGAAGCCGAAGCGGAGGCGCTCGCGGCGCGGTCTGTCCCGGAGCCGCGGCACGAGCTCCGGGGGCGGGCTCGCCGTCCCATAGTCGCAGACCGTGATGCGCCCGGCCGGCACGCCGTTCCGGACGAACACGTCGCGCAGGTAGCGCGACGGGGCGAGGATGCGCTCCGCCTTGAGAAGCTGGCGAGTCAGGTAGGCGTAGCGGTAGAGGTTGGCACCGACGGCCAGCGGGTTCAAGTGCGAGCGGACGAGCGCCGGCGTCTTCAAGCACTGGCAGCAGTTCCAGCCCCGCGCCGGCCCCGCGCAGAGCGTCCCGTCGCGCCGGCGGAGCTTTATCTTGTGGCAGAGGAACCAGTAGTCGTTGAGCATGACGACCATCGGGATGCCGCGCGTCCGGCACTCGGTCATCAGCTCGGCCGACAGGTAGAGCAGGTGCTGGATGTGGACGACGTCGGGGCGCATGCGGTCGAGGAGCGCGCGGATGACGGGGCGGGCCTCGGGGTTGTCGAAGCGGTCGAAGAAGCCGCCGACGGCGCCGAGCCAGCGGTAGGCCCGCGTCGCCGGCACCCGCTCGACGAGGATCGCCTGATCGTCCTCGAGCTGCGCCCGGGCGCCCACGTCCTCGCGGTACGGCGCCCCGCTGAGCACGCGCACGAGGTGTCCGCGCCGGGCGAGCGCGAACGAGAGATCGGAGCAGTAGATCTCCGTTCCCGCCGCGTGGCGTGGCAGGAACTGGTGCACCGCCTGGAGGACGCGGAGCCCGCCGTCGCGCGGGCCGGCCGCCGCGCTCAGGTGCGCCAGGGCGCGGGCGGCCTGCTGCGTCGCCTCCAGCGGCTTCTCGAGCGCCGGCGCCGCCACGGTCGCGGCGGCCGACGGGCGCGCGGTGACGATGAACTGGTAGGCCGCGGCTTCGAACCCGGAGAACAGCTCGCGGGTGGCGGGCCCGTAGGGAAGGCCAGCGCGGCCGAGATAGTCGGCGATCACGGGATCGGCCACCTCGTTCGTCGTGCAGTCCCATGCGTCGACCGTCAGTCCCGCCGAGGCGAACAGCTCGGCGACCGCGTCGCGGGTGAAGAAGTGCAGGTGGGTCCGGTCGAGGATGCCGAGCGGCTCGGCGCGGAACGAGCCGAGGAGCAGCTCGAGACGCACGGAGACGTGCGCGACATTCGGGATCGAGGCGACGATGAAGCCCGTCTCGGGCACGAGGAGAGGCAGGGCCCGTTCCAGCACCCGGTGCGGCTCCCGCAGATGCTCCAGCACGTCCGAGAAGATGATCGCGTCGAAGCGCCGGCCGCCCAGCTCCTCCTCCCAGCCTGGCTCCTCGACGTCGCGCTCGACGACCTGCTCGCAATGGGCCCGGGCGCGCTGGGCGTCCCCGGGGTCGCGCTCGATCCCGATCACCCGGCACCCCTGCGCGCGCAGCACCTCGGCGAGGTAGCCGTGGGCGCAGCCGACGTCGAGCACGAGCCGGTCGCGCCCGACCAGGCGGGCGATCTTGGTGATCGGCGAGTTCTCGTTCGAGAGGTCGGCCGTCAGGTGGGAGTACTGCGACACGCGACGTCCCTATAGTAGCCCAGACCGGCGGCCGGCGAGAGCCCGCCGCCTCACGGTCCGCCGACGATCACCTGCGCCGGTGCGACCGGGACGCCGTGCCGCGCATCGCCGAAGTCGACGTAGGTGAACCCTTCGACGGCGAGCGTCGCCCGTCCCGCACGGACGGCGCGCACGGTGAAGTGGTAGAGCGGCTGCGACGGCTTGAGCATGCGGCCGCCGGTGACCGCCACCGCCCCCACCTCGAGCAGGCCCGGGCTCCGGCTCGGGGGCAGCACGAGCGCATTGCCGCCTTCGAGGATGCTTCGCTCCTCGGGCCCCGCGTCGGCCAGCTCGACGACCGCCGGGTCGTACCGGAGCCGGAAGCCGAAGGCGACCATCTCGCGCTCGTGGTTGACGAGCCGGATCTCCCGCGTCGCGCCCGCCGGAAGCTGGAGCTCGACCGGGTCGAGCTCGACGCCGTGCTGGACGCGGGCTGACCACTCGACCGACCACGCGACGCCGAGCACGAGCAGCACAGCCAGCCCCGCGGCAGCCCATCGGCCGCTCATGAGCCCGTCCGCATGTCACCGACCAGCGTGAAGTACCCGTGCCCGGCGCTCAGCGTGTGCTGGCGGACCTGGACCTGGATGCGCGGGCTGCGCAGCGGGCGCGCCGCGTCGAACCAGCGCGCGATGTCGAGCGTCTGCTCGACGAAGCGCGCCGACGGGCCGGTGCCCGGATGGTCGTTGCGCAGCGGCGCCTCCACGAGGATGTCCTCGGGCCGGGGATGGCGCGGGTTCCGCCCGGGGCGGAGCACGCGCACGGTCGCCGCCACCGCGGCGTCCTCCGACAGCACGGCCAGCGTGAGGCGGGGGCCCGTCGGCACGAAGGGGAGCGAGGTGAGCGCGCCTTCCGAGGCCGGGTCGCCGGCCGTGCCCGAGCGCACCGCGAGCGCGAGCGGTCCGGGAAACGCGATCAGGTCCGAGCCGGCGATGGCAGAGATCACCATCCCCCGCGGCACGGGAATACCGAGGCCGCCGTTCAGGCCGTGGTCGACGAAGCCGAGGGTGAAGTCCCACAGGTCGTCGCTGGCGATGCCGACGCGCAGCTCCCTGGCGAAGAGCGCCACGTCGGCGAGGTCGACACGGCCGTCGCCGTCGAGGTCGCAGCGTGCATCGTACTCGCCGCCGAGCGCTGCGCCGAGGCGGGCGATGTCGGCCTCGTCGGTGTGGCCGTCGCCGTCGAGGTCGGTGGCGCACCGGTCGCCGATGCCGTCGGCGTCGCGGTCGGCCTGGTCGTTGTTCTGCGTGTAGGGGCAGTTGTCGCAGGCGTCGCCCCAGCGGTCGCCGTCGCTGTTCGTCTGATCCGGATCCGCGGCGTCGGGGCAGTCGTCGATCGCGTCGGGGATGCCGTCGCCGTCGCGGTCGGGCTCCGGCGCGGCCGCGCCGGCCCTCAGGTTGGTGACGAGCGTGAACCAGCCTCGCGCCGGATCGAGCGTCTGCTGGCGGAGCTGGACCTTCACCGGACGGCCGGCGCCGGCCGGGAACGGGACCCGGACGTGCGTGAAGCGCGCGGCCGGGCCGGTGCCGGGGTGGTCGACGGCGAGGAGGATCCGGGCCTGGACGGCCGGCGGCGCCGGCTCGAGGATGTCGGCGCCCGGGTCCAGGAAGAGGAGCTCCAGGCGGACGGCCGGCGATTCCGAGAGCGTGTCGAGCTCGAGCGCCGGCGCCTCCGCGACGAACGGGAGGCTGGTCAGGATGGCGACCGAGCCCGCCCGGCCGTCGCCCCGCGAGCGGAGGAGCGCCGCATGGGTTCGCGGCCCGTTCGGGAACGGCACCTCGGCCGCGCCCGGGACCGCGGAGAACTCGACCCCCTGGCGCACCACGGTGACGGCGCCGCCCCGCACGCCCTCGCCGCGGAAGCCGGCGAGCGTACCCGTCGCGAAGTCGCCGTTCGGGATGGCGTGCTGGAAGAGGTCCGCCGGCGCAGCCACGCGCTCCAGCACATGGAAGGGCGCGAAGAAGGCGGTCTCGACGAAGTGCCGCCGGAGATAGTCCTTCAGGACCGGGAAGTGGCCCTCTTCCTCGGGGTCGAAGCTCTCGTCGCGCATCCGGACGACGAGCGGCACGCGCCCCTGCTCGAGGGCGGTGACGGCGGCCACCTCGTCGTGCCCCTCCCCGAAGCCGTGGAACCAGTAGTCCATCGCCGACGGGTTCGGCCGGCCGCTCAGGAAATAGATCCCCGGCAGCGCCGGATAGGCGAAGACCGGCTCGTCCGGCGCCGTCCTCGCCTGGACGAGGGCAACGGTCCGGTTGAGCGCCGCGAACCAGCCGCCGTCGGCCTCCGTCGCGTACAGCCCGCCGCGCGAGCCGGCGAGCGGCGTGCGCGGCTCGAGGACGACACCGCCCCGCCAGTCGAGCTGCCTGTCGAGACGCGGGATGAGCTTCACGGTGGCGACGAGCACGACGGCCACCACCGCGGCGGCGGACAGCCACCGGTTCGCAGCCGAGGCGGCGAGGTCACGGTAGAAGCCGAGCGTCGCACGAAGGAGCAGGGTGCCGGGAATCAGCAGGATCGGGACGGCCTGGTAGAGATGCGCGACGTCGAGCCGCGGATGAGCGAGGAGGAGCTGGCAGAGGCCGTGGACCCAGCACGGGATGGCGGGGTCCAGTGGGCCGTCGCGTCGAAGCCAGACGCGCACCCGTGGCAGGAAGGTGTAGGCGACCACCAGCACGAGGTAGAAGCCGAGGTTGTCGAGCGTGCGCCCGAAGTGCATGACCGCGAGCTCCCATTCGCCCATGCGCAGGGTTTGCGCGACGAGCCTCCCGCCGGCGACGAGGCCCACGACGGCCACGGCGGCCGTCGCGAGCGCGAACCCCCGCGCGGCCGTCGCGCGGCCGAGGTACCCGCGCCGCACGAGCCCGCGGGCGGAGAGCGCGATACCGGCCACGAGGCCGGCCGCGACGGCCAGGCCACCGGGCGCCGGCAGCGCGATCGCATAGGTGGAGGCGGCCGCCGCCCCCTCGCGCACGACCCGCCGGAGGAGGAGCGGCAGGCCGACCTCGGACACGAAGTAGGCGATCCACACGGCGCTCGGCACGAACGCGCCGGCGGCCAACCACCAGACGTCGCCGCCCGTCTCGGCGAGCGCGTGCCGTCGCCGTTCCTCGGCGCCCCAGGGCCAGACGCCGGGCAGCAGCATCAGCAGCAAGGCCGACATGGGCAGCGCGAAGAAGAACATCGTGGCGCGGCTCATGCCGCCGAACCCGCCGAAGAGGACTGGCAGCGTGGCGAGGACGCCCGTCACGAACGCGAGCGGCAGGACCGCGAGGAGGGAGCGCCACCTGCCCCACGCTCGCGCCCGCGGCTCGCGCGCCTGACCCACGAGAATGAGGGAGAGCCCCGCGCCCCAGGCGTTGTAGATGCCGACGTTGTGCTTGAAGGCTGCGATCGCAGCCACGAGGAGGCCGAGCGCGGCGGCGAGCGTGCGCCGCGGCCGCCGCGCATGGGCGAGCGTCAGCCAGAGGCTCATCGCCCAGAGCGCCTCGACGTAGCGCGCCGGGTAGGCGATCGTGTGCACCACGAAGCCGTGCGACTCCTGGTCCTCCAGCACGACGTAGAGGAGGCTCGGCAAAAGAGCGTACGGCGGGGGCAGGACGCGGGTGGCCGAGAGGAAGAGGAGTGCCGCTGTCGCCGCGCAGGTGACCGAGCCCGCGGCGCGCAGCAGCGCCAGGCTCGGGCCGAAGAGCCTGAACAGCACCGCGTTCAGGTAGAAGGACGCCGGCGTGTAGGCCGTCTGGAAGTCGGCGTAGGGCAGCTGGCCGTGGCTCACCCGGAGGGCCTGGTACGCGATCACCCCCTCGTCCTGGATGAAGAAGCCATAGCGGTGGAAGAGGAGGAAGTAGGCGAGCGCCGCGAGGAAAACGAGCGCCGCGCGCGCTCGCCGGGCGCCTGGCGTCAGCAGCTCAGACACCTCTCCTCCGCACCGCCTCGAAGATCTCCTCGCGCGCGCGCGCCACGGCCTCCCATCCGAAGCGGGTCTCCGCCGCACGCCGCGCCGCGGCGCCGCGGCGCGTCCGCTCCCCGGCGTCGCGGAGGCCGGCGAGCACGGCGGGGAACTCGGCGATCTCGGCCACCTGGACGACGTCCGCCACCGCGAGGCCCCGGATGCCGAACGGCGTCGTCACGGTGGGCAGCCCCGTCGCCAGGTACTCGAGCACCTTCAGGTTGACGCCGCTCCCCTCCTGCATCGGGTTGATCGCCACGTCGGCGGCACGGAAACAGGGCAGGATGTCGTCGACGGGTCCGGTGACGCGCACCGCCGCCGTCGATTCCTCGGGATGGCCGACGGAGCCGGCGACGACGAACGTCCAGCCGGGTGCGTCGCGTGCCAGCCGGTGCACGGCGGCTACTGCGGATCGATTCGGCAGGTGCCACGAGCCGGCGAACAGGGCGACCGGCCCCGCGAGGCCGAGCGCGGCCTTCGCCGCCGTTCGCTCCGCCTCCGACGCCGGCCGGAAGAGCGCGGCGTCCACCCCGATGCCGCAGGTGTAGAACGCGTCGCGCGCGAGCCCGTACGCGCGCGACATCGCCTCCCGATCCTCGGCGGAGAGGAAGATGACGGCGTCGGCCGCGGCGAGCGCTGCGCGCTCCAGGCGGGCCGCGAGCTCGACCAGACGCGGCGCGATCCCGCGCGCCGCCAGGAGCGCCGCCTCCGCGTTCTGCACCACGACCACGACCGGGCACGCGGCGGCGGCGCGCGCGAAGGCGAACTGCCACGGCTCCTCCACCTGCACGACGTCGGCGGCGGCGATCGTCGCCCGCAGTCGCCGGGGCGCGGTCCAGTCGAGCACGCTCGAGGCCCGGAGCGGCGGCAGGCCCGTGCGCCGGCGGCGCAGGTAGGAGAGGAAGGTGAGCGGGGTCACGTGGCGGTACTCGACGTACCGGTCACCCGGCCGCTGCACGAAGGAGCGGAGGCGGAGAGGATCCGAGCGACGGAGGCCCATCGCGAAGACGAAGACGTCGTGGCGCTCGCCGAGGCAGAGGCTCGTATGATGCACCAGGCGATGCCCCCCCGAGCGCGGGGGGAAGACGCCGTACGGACAGAGGACCACGATGCGCATCAGCGCAGGAACGCATCCACCCGCCCTCGGCCCCGCCGGCCGCGCGCGCCGTCCCACACGCCGAGCAGCACGCACCGCGCTTCGGCCCACCTGCCCGCCAGCGTGTACCCGACGATGCGCGCCGCGGCCTCCGCGAAATAGTACGGCACGAACGTCAGCCAGTGGATCGCGTGGGCGTGCCTCGCCATGAAGAGGGGCCGGTTGCGAAAGCGGAAGTAGAGGTGGAGCGGCCTTCCCATGGTGCCGAACATCCGGTGCTCGAGGCGCGCGCGCGTCGCGAGGAGGATGCGTCCGCCGCGCGCGCGGAGCCGCAGGCACCAGTCGGTCTCCTCGAAGCAGCAGAAGAAGGCCGGGTCGAGGAGGACGCCCGCCCGCAGCGGCTCGGCCCGCACCAGCATGCTCGAGCCGGCGACCGCGTCCACCTCGATCACCGGCTCGAGCTCCCGGGCCGGCCGGATATCGAACACGTCCGCGTAGCGCCCCGTCCACCAGCGGATGTAGCCGCCGCTCGAGGTGTGGCGATCGCCGGTCCGGTTGGCCGCACCGACCACGACCGCGGCCGGGTCGGCCTCCGCTGCGGCCACCATCTCGCCGAGGAGGTCCGGCTCCACCCGCGTGTCGTTGTTGAGGAGCAGCACGTAGCGCACCGCCGGATCGGCCAGCACGACCTCGATGCCGGCGTTGCAGCCGCCGACGAAGCCGAGGTTCTGGGCGGTCTCGTGGACCGCGAGCGCGGGAAACTCGCGCCGGAGGCGCGCGACGGAGTCGTCCCCGGAATGGTTGTCGACCACCAGCACGCTGTAGTCGGGGTAGTCGAGCGCGGCCACGCTGCGCAGGCAGCCGAGCGTTTCGTCGGCGCCCCGCCACTGGAGGATGACGATCGCCACGCGGGGGGGCGCGCTCAGCACCGGGGCGGGCGCGCAGCGAGCGGGATAAGCATCGGCCAACGCTCAGCTATCGCAGCTCTGCCCTGGTGGGCAAGGGGACCGCGTGGAAGCCCACGCGCCGGCTCTCGACAAGGGCCGGGGGCGACGTTTAATCTCCAATGATCCGCCGGCTGTACCTCGAGACCCTGCTCATCTCCCTCGCGGTGATCCTCCTCGAGGTCAGCTACACGCGCGTCTTCTCCTTCAAGCTCGTCTACTACTTCACCTACCTGATCATCGGCATCTCGCTCCTCGGGCTCGGCGCGGGCGGGGTCTTCGTCGCCCTCTTCCGCGGCCTGCGCCGGATGCCGGCGTCGCGGCTGATCCCCGCCTGCTGCGTGGCAGCCAGCGGGGCGGTGTTCGGCGGCTACCTGGTCGTCGCCAAGACACCGCTCAACGCCTTCGACCTGATCAACGCCCTCAGCGCGCGCGCGATCCGCCCCGCGCTCGGCGAGGGCGCCAAGCTCGCGCTCGTCTGCACGAGCGTCTTCATCCCCTTCTTCAGCGCGGGCCTCGCCCTCGCCACGATCTTCGCCACCCAGACCGAGCGCATCAACCGCCTCTACTTCGCCGACCTGCTCGGCGCCGGCATCGGCTGCGCCGTCTGCATCCCGCTGATCGCGGCGATCTCGCCGCCGGGGTGCGTCATGGCGGCCGGCTTCGTCTTCGCGGCCGCCGGCCTGAGGCTCGCCCTCGCGGAGGCGCGGCCGCTTGCGGTCGCGGGTGGTGCGCTCGCGCTCGTCCTCGCCTTGAGCGCCGCCCTCGCCGCACGCCTGCCCGACCCGGTCGCCGATCAGGTGAAGACCATGAGCCCCGCGAAGCACAGCCAGGCCGACGTCCTCTTCTCGCGCTGGAGCCCGGTCTTCCGCATCGACGTGGTGCGGTTCGGCGCTGACGACTCGACGCTCCTCCTGGCGCACGACGGGATGTGGGGCTCGGTCATCAAGCGCCTCGACGGCGACCCGACGACGCTGACGCACTACGACGCCGACGAGCGTTCGCTTCCGTTCCGCGTCCTCGAGCCCGCGCCCACGGTCCTCATCATCGGCGCGGCCGGCGGGAACGAGATCGTGGCCGCGCTCCACTTCGGGGCCGCGCACGTGACCGGGGTGGAGCTGAATCCGGTCACGTACTCCCTGCTGACGACCCACTTCGCCGACTTCAGCGGCCACCTGGCGGAGAACCCGCGCGTCACGCTCCTCAACGCCGAGGGGCGGTCGTTCCTGAAGGCGAGCCGCCAGCGCTACGACCTGATCTGGTTCGTCGCGCCCGACAGCTACGCGGCGATGAACGCCGCGACCTCGGGCGCCTTCGTCCTCTCCGAGAGCTACCTCTACACGGCAGAGATGATCGTCGACAGCCTCGAGCACCTGACGCCCAACGGCGTGGTGTGCGCCCAGTTCGGCGAGGTCGACTTCGAGCACAAGCCGAACCGCACGGCGCGCTACGTCGCCACCGCGCGCGAGGCCTTCCGGCGGCTCGGGACGGAGGACTTCGAGCGCCACGTGCTGCTCGGCACCTCACCCGGCTTCTTCTTCAATTCCTCGACGATCCTGCTGAAGCGCACACCGTTCAGCGTGGCGGAGGTCGCGCGCTTCCTCGACGGCACCGCCCGCGTGAAGGGGTCGATCGCGCGGCATGCCGGGACCCAGCGCGACGGCGACACCCCGGTCGAGCGCGCGATCGGCCTCGGCACCGACCAGCTCGCGCGCTGGGTGCACGCTTACCCCTTCAACATCGGTCCCGTGACCGACGATTCACCCTTCTTCTGGCACTTCGTGCGCTTCCGGGACGTCGCCAGGGGGCTGTTCGCGACGGGCGTCGGGAACCCCGAGGAAGGGCTCGGCGAGCGCCTGCTGCTGCTCCTCCTCGGGGTCGCAACGGTGTTCGCCGCGGTGTTCCTGCTGGCGCCGCTGCTCGCGGTCCGGGGAGTCTGGAGCGCGATCCCCCACAAGGGCGCGGCGGCGGTCTACTTCGCCGCGCTCGGCAGCGGGTTCATGTTCCTCGAGGTCAGCTTGATCCAGCGTCTCACGCTCTTTCTCGGCTACCCGACCTACTCGCTGACCGTCACGCTGTTCGCCCTCCTCCTCACGACGGGCTTCGGCAGCCTCGCGAGCGAGCGCTACGCGGTCCGACGGAACCGCGCGCTGATCAGGCTCGCGGCGGCCCTCGCCGTCCTCGTCCTCTTCTACGAGCGGGGCCTCACGCCCCTCCTCGCCGCCGGCGTCGGCTGGCCGCTTGCCTGGCGCGTCGCCGCCGCCGTCTTGCTGCTGGCCCCGCTCGGCCTCTGCCTCGGGGCGTTCATGCCGATCGGGCTCCGCACGGTGGCCGCGGTGACCGCGCACGGCGAGGAGTTCGTCGCCTGGAGCTGGGCGGTGAACGGCTTCTTCTCCGTGGTGAGCTCGGTGGCGGCGACCATCCTCTCGATGACGATCGGCTTCGACCTCGTGATGCTGAGCGCGCTCGCCGTCTACCTCGTCGGGATCGCCGCGCTCGCGCGCATCCCCGCGCCCGCCGCCGGGTGAGCGCCCCCGGGGCGCCGGACCGCCACCCGAGGGACCGGCTCGCACGCGGTCTCTCGCTCAACGACGCCACGATGCTGGTCGTCTCGTCGGTGATCGGCTCGGGCATCTTCTTGACGCCCGGGCCGGTCGCCGGCCTCCTCCCGCACCCCGGCCTCATCCTCGCCGCCTGGGTCGTCGGGGGGCTGCTCTCGCTCGCCGGCGCGCTCGCCAACGCCGAGCTCGGCGCCATGTATCCCCACGCGGGCGGCGACTACGTCTACCTGCGCGAGGCCTATCATCCGGCAGCGGGGTTCCTCGTCGGCTGGCTCACGTTCTTCGTGATCTACGCGGGCTCCATCGCGACGCTCGCCGCGGGCTTTGCCGAAGGCTGCGTCCACTTCGTCCCGCTCGGCGCCGCCGCGAAGGTCATGGTGGCCGTCGCGGTGACCGTGGCGATGTCGGCCGTCAACTATCTCGGCGTGCGCGCCGGAGCGGCGGTGAACAACGTGGCCGGCTACCTGAAGATCGCCGCGCTCGGCGCCTTCGTGGTGGCGGGCCCGCTCCTCGGGCGCGGCCGCCTCGACCACCTTCAGCCGCTCGTCGCCGGTGCGGGCGCCGTGCCGCTCTCCGCCTTCGGGCTCGCGCTCTCCCCGGTCCTCTTCACCTACCTCGGCTGGAACGCCCCGGTCTACGTCGCGAGCGAGATCCGGCGCCCCGACCGGAATCTCCCGCTGTCCCTCTTCCTCGGTCTCGCCATCTGCACAGCCGTCTACCTCGCCGGCAACGCCGTCTATCTGTACGCCATCCCCTTCGACCGGCTGAGCGCCACGGCGAACGCCGGCGAGGCCGCGGCGGCCGCGCTCTTCGGGCCGGTGGCAGGGGGCGTCGTCGCCGCCTTCGTCCTCGTGTCGATCCTCGGCACGCTCGACGCGATGATCCTGGTCGGGCCGCGGATCGCCTACGCGATGGCGCTCGACGGGCTCTTCTTCGCCGGCGCCGACCGCGTCCACGACCTCTACCGTACGCCCCACCGGGCGATCGTCGTCCAGGGCGTGGTCGCGGTGACGCTGCTCGGCGTCCTCAGACGGTTCCCGAGCGTCCTCGACTACACGACCTTCGCGATCGTGCTCGCCACCATGGCGGACACGACGGCGCTCTACGCCCTCCGCCGCCGGCGCGCGGCGCTCCGCCGCCCCTACCGCGCCTGGGGCTACCCGGTCGTCCCCGGCCTCTACCTCCTCGCCAACGCCGCCGTCGCCGCCGCAATGCTGCGCGGCCGGCCGACGGAGTGCGCCGTCGGGCTCGCCGTCGCCGCCGCGGGCGTGCCCTTCTACTGGGCCTTTGCCAGGACCCGCCGATCAGGCGCCCCGTGAGGCGGTCGCGGTCCTACTGGACGTACCCGAGGCTCCGCAGGCGCTGGCGCCCCGCCTCGTCGAGGTCCCGCCGGCCGCTCGCGTGGCCGGCCACCGCGGCGTGCGCGGCGATGCGCTCGCGCAGCGCCGTCACCACGTCCGGACGGTCGACCACCACCCCGGTACTCATCTCGAGGGGATTCGCGACCACGTCGTAGAGCTCCGCGCTGGTGAACCGCCGGACGATCTCATCGGGCACTGCGGGGGGGTGCGCGAAGTCGATGAGCGGCCAGGGCTCGTTGAGGACCAGCTTCCACCTCGCCGTCCGGATGCCCCGGCGCCGGAAGGCGACCTTCATGGTCCCACCCTGCCCGTCCGGCACCACGTCCTGGAAGGCCTCGGTCGCCGGCAGGTACGTCTCGCAGTAGAGCTCGCGGTCGGGCGGGTCCGGCTGCTGCCAGAGAGGCCGCAGGCTGTCGCCGTCGATCGGCTGCGGCCGCGGGAGGCGGAGCAGGTCGAGCACGGTCGGCATGATGTCGACGTTGCGGGCGAGGGCCGCGGGCGTGGCGCCCGATGGGACGACGCCGGGCAGGCGGATGACGAGCGGCACGCGCAGCGTAGGGTCGTAGAGGTTCCTCCCATGCCCCACGTACAAGTGCTCGCCGAGGCTCTGGCCATGGTCGGCGTGCAGGATGGTGAGCGTGCGGCCCCGGAGCCCGTGCTCGTCCAGCGCGGCGAGCAGCCGGCCGACCTCGGCGTCGGTCCGCCGCACGTCGGCGTCGTAGACGGCGATCGTGTGCTCGTCCTGCTCTTTCCAGCCGAGCCGCATGTCGGACAGCTCGTGCGGGCCGAAGTAGTGCACCCAGAGGAAGAACGGCTCGTGGCGGTTCTCGGCAAGCCAGGCGATCGCCGCGTCGCTCACCTCGTTGTCGGGCCGGTACGCGTCGGCCTGCGCCTTCAGGTACTGGAAGAGGCGCTGCTCGTCGATGTCGGGGCAGAAGCGGCTCGGCAGCCGGTCGGCGGCCGCCTTCCCCCCGACGACGGCCGGCGCGCTGAAGCGGTCGTCGTACGAGTCGAAGCCCTGGTCGAGCCCGAAGACGTGGTCGAGGGGGTAGGAGCCGATGATGGCGGCCGTCCGGTAGCCGTGGGCCTTCAGGACCTCGGCCAGGGTCGTGTTGGCGGGATCGAGCTGCTGGTAGGTGGAGCGAAGCCCGTGCCGCGTCGCGTAGGAGCCGGTCATCACCGAGGACATGGAAGGCGTCGTCCAGGTGACGTCGCAGAAGGCGTTCCGGAAGCGCAGGCCCTCCGCCGCGAGCCGGTCGATGCTCGGGGTGCGGCCCCCCGCGTAGCCGTAGCAGGAGAGGCGGTCGGCGCGCAGCGTGTCGATCGTGATCAGCAGCACGTTCGGGCGAGCACTGCGCAGGACGAGGACGCCCGCCACGACGCCCACCGCCGTCACGGCCGCGGCGGCGGCCGCGAGCCGCCAACGCACGCGAGCGGCCATCAGCCGGCGGCTTCCCGGCGTGCGACGAGCACGAGGTCGAGGGCGTGCTCGAGGTCCTCGCCGCCGACCGTGAAGTCCGCCGCGCCGATCGCCGCCATGAGGCCGTCGGCATCGAGCCGCCGGCGCACCAGACGGGCGAGGCGCGGGAACACCTCGCGCACGACGACGCCGGGCAGGAGGCGCCGGAGCCCGAGCGGATCCCAGCGCAGCCAGCGCCGGACCGCCTCGCCCCGCGCCCGCTCGTACGCCAACACCCGCTCCGAGCCGTGCACGCCGAGGACCTCGACGCCGGGCAGGACGGGCGCGGCCAGCGCGAGCAGCTCGGGCGCGGTCCACTCGCGCAGGTGGTAGGGGTTCTCCGACACCGACATCAGCCGGTTCGGCGTCGTCACGATGATCTCTCCACCGGGCGCGCAGCAGGCGCCGAGCGCGCTGAGGAACCCGACGGGATCCGGCAGGTGCTCGATCACCTGGAAGCTCACCACCAGGTCGAAGCGCTCGCCGAGCGTCGCGAGCCGATCGAGATCGAAGGCGCGGAACTCGCAGCGGGGCCCGGCGTGGCGGCCGGCCGCGGTCGTGACCGCCTCCGGCCGGTCGACGCCGACGACGCGCGCCGCGACCTCGGCAAGCCGCGCCGCCCCGTAGCCTTCCCCGCAGCCCGCGTCGAGCACCGTGCGGCCCGGGGCGCGCGCCGCGGCAAAACGGTAGGCGGCAAGGTGACGCTCGAGGTCGACTGCGAAGCCGCCCTCCGCCGCCGCCAGCCGCTCGCCGGTGTACGCGGCGCCCCGGGAGGTCATGCCCGCCCGGCCACTGCGGCGCGGTCCGGCACGGCGCCGCGTGCCTCGTCGAGCACGGCCGAGACCTCGACCGCCGCGCTGTCCCAGGTGAAACGCGCCGCCCAGCGCAGCGCCGCCGCCCCGAGACGCTCGCGGAGGGCGTCGTCCTCGAGCACGCGGCGCAGCGCGGCCGCGAGCGCCGGCACGTCGCCGGGCGGCACGAGAAGCCCGGTCTCGCCGTCGCGCACGGCGTCCCGCAGCCCCGGAACGTCGGTCGCGACCGCGGGCGTGCCGCACGCCGCCGCCTCCAGCACGGTGAGGCCCCAACCCTCCTTCTCGGAGGCCGAGGCGGCCACGTGCGCGGTCTGCAGGAGGCGCACCTTCTCCTCCTCGTCGACGGCGCCGCGCACCTCGACGCGGTCCTCGACGCCGCGTGCTGCGACGCGGGCGCGCACGGCGCCGAGGCCGGTGCCGGTGCCGGCGACGACGAGCCGCACGCCGGGCAGCGCGGCGACGGCGTCCACCAGGAGGTCGACCCGTTTGTAGGGCTCGACCCGCCCGAGCACGAGCACGGTCGGCGACGCGGCGCGCGGGCCGGGGCCGGGGCGGTAGTGGGTGTGGTCGAGGCCGTTCGGGATGACGCGCACGTCGGTTGGACGGAGGCCGCCGCGGGCGAGCTCGTCGCGCGTGCTCGGGGAGACGGCGACCACCGGGAGCCCGCGGTAGAGGCGCGGCACGAGCCACTCGGCGGCGACGGTCGCCGCAGCAATCGGGAATGCCACCTGCCGGAACGCCGTCCGCCCGAAGAGATGATGCGCGAGGACGACCACCGGCTCGCGCACCCACAGGCGTGCGAAGAAGGGGAACTTGTTCAGGTCCTCGACGACCACGTCGAGGGGGGCCTCGCGGCGCAGACGCCGGTAGGCGGCCGGCAGCCGCGCGTAATAGCCGAACCGACTGCCAACCCGCCGCACGCGGATGCCCTGGACCATCTCCTCGGG
This sequence comes from Deltaproteobacteria bacterium, assembly GCA_005888095.1. Lineage (GTDB taxonomy): Bacteria > Desulfobacterota > Binatia > DP-6 > DP-6 > DP-3. The sequence goes on from VBKF01000128.1 coordinate 26,916, forward strand.
GGACGCACCGGCGAAGTCCGACGCGAGGAGCGTCACCTCGTCGCCCGCCGCGACGAGGCGGCGGAAGATCTCGAAGCAGTGGACCTCGGCGCCGCCCGCCTGCGGGTGGTGGAGGTCGCGCTCGTTCAGCAGGAGGATGCGCCGTCTCACAGCCGTCCCAGCCGGTGCGCGACACGCAGCCACCAGACGATCCACAGGGCCTCGAGCCCGATGCGCTTCGACATCTTCGATTCGCCGAGCTCGCGGTCCATGAAGATGATCGGCAGCTCGCGGATGCGAAGCCCGCGCTTCCAGGCCCGGTAGGTCGTCTCGATCTGGAAGGCGTAGCCGTTCGAGCGGACCCGCTCGGGCTGGATGGCGAGGAGCGCCTCCCGCCGCCAGCACTTGAAGCCCCCCGTCGTGTCGCGCACGGGCATGCCGGTCACCTTGCGCGCGTACCAGTTGCCGAAGTAGCTGAGCAGCAACCGCTCGATCGGCCAGTTGACGACCGTGATGCCGTGCACGTAGCGGGAGCCGAGCACGAGATCGGCGTCGGCCGCGAGCTCGACCAGCCGCGGCAGCATGGCGGGCGGATGGGAGAGGTCGGCGTCCATCTGGACGATGAACTCGGGGCCGAGCTCGACGGCCGTCTGGAAGCCGGCCTTGTAGGCCTCCGCGATGCCGAGCTTCGGCCGGTGGTTGACGAGGTGGACGCGGCCATCCTGCGCCGCGAGCTCCGCCACGACGGTGCCCGTGCCGTCAGGCGACTCGTCGTCGACCACCACGACGTCGCAGTCGGTCGCGGCCAGCACCTGGGGTGCGATGCGCTGGATGTTCTCCCGCTCGTTGTAGGTGGGGATGACAACGACCGTTCGGGGCACGAGCGTCCCCGCGTCAACCGGCCGCGGAGCGCCGCTGCATGTAGTCCGCCAGCGCCTCGCGCCAGTCGCGCATCCGGTCGAGCCCGACCGCCTGGAGCGCTGCGTTCTCGAGCACCGAGTAGAACGGGCGGCGGACGGGCGAGGCGAACTCCTTGACCGTCGTCGGGCGGAGCGGCGTCCCGAGCCTGCCGAGCTCGAAGATCAGCCGCGCGAACTCGTACCAGGAGCAGCTGCCCTGGCTGGTCGCGTGGTAGAGCCCCGGTGGTCCCTCGAGCGCGAGGACGCGGATCTGGGCCGCGAGGTCCGCCGTGAAGGTGGGGGTCAGGACCTCGTCGTCGACGACGCGCACCTCGTCCCGCTCGCGCGCGGCCTTGAACATGGTGTCGATGAAATTGCCGCCCTTCGCGCGGCACGGCCGGAGGCCGTAGAGGCCCGAGGAGCGCACCACCTGATGGTCGCCGCCGGCGTTCAGGACCGCGTACTCGCCGGCCAGCTTGGAGACGGCGTAGACATTCAGCGGGTTCGGGCGGTCGGTCTCCACGTAGGGGGCGCGCTTCGTCCCGTCGAAGACGTAGTCCGTGCTGACGTGCACCAGCCGCGCGCCGAGGTCCCGGCACGTGCGCGCCAGGTTCCACGGGGCGGTCGCGTTCAGCGCGAACGCCCGCTCGGGCTCCGTCTCGCAGCGTGGCACGTTGTGGAAGGCGGCCGTGTTGACCACGACGTTGGGCCGCAGCCGCCCGAGCACCTCCCGCACCGCCTCCGCGTCGCCGATCTCGAGGTCCTCGTGCGCGAGCCCCCGGACGTCCTCCCGCGAAAACGCCTCGACGAGGTCGCTGCCGAGCTGTCCCGTGCTGCCGAGGACGACGACGCGGCTCAGAACACGCCCCCGATCCGCTTGAGCGTCGCTTCCATCTCGGCGAGGAGCCCCATCCACTGGATGTTGTAGTAGCGGGGATTCAAGAAGTCGGTCTGATGGTGCTGGCCGATCATCCGCACCATGTTCTCGACCGATTCCTTGACCCCGAGCAGCGGTTTCACTCCCAGCACGGTCTCGATGCGCTGGCCGCTCACCCGGTACGAGCGCGTCTTGTAGTTCGAGTAGTCCACCTCGATCTCGATCTTCTTGAACGGCCGGAACGCCTCGCGCACCCAGTGCGCCAGCTCGAGGATGCGGTAGTTCTTCTCGACCACGTTGAAGACTCGGCCCTGCACCTTCTCGTCGGACGCCTCGACGCACGCGGCGTAGACGCGCGCGAGGTCCGAGACGTCGACCAGCGGGCGCCACATCTCGCCGCCGGCATTGACCGTCAGGCTGCCCTTCCAGAGCGCATCGCGCACGAAGGTGTTCACCACGAGGTCGTAGCGCATGCGCGGGCTCCAGCCGTACACCGTGCCCTGCCGCAGGATGACGGGGCAGAAGTTCTCGTCCGTCATCTTGAGCAGGATGCGCTCGGCGTCGTAGTTCGAGACGGCGTACGCGGCGCGCGGCCGCACCTCGGAGTCCTCGTCGCGCAGGAAGTCGGGGGCGTAGAAGCCGAGGTCGTAGATCGAGCAGGTGGAGGCGAAGATGAAGCGCTTGACGCCGCGCCGCTTGCAGGCGTCAGCCAGGACCTCGGTGCCGCGCGTGTTGATGTCGGCGTTGGCCTTCGGATTGAACTCGGCGGTCGGATCGTTCGACAGGCCGGCCAGGTGGATCACCGCGTTGCAGCCGTCGAGGACGGCGGCGTCGAGCGTCCGGAGATCGCCCTGGACGAGGTCGATCTTGTCCGCGACCCCGGCGAGTCCTTCGTCGCCGAAGTAGAGCTTGTCGAAGACGCGGACCGCCTCGCCCTTGTCGAGGAGCTGGCGGACCGCGACGCAGCCGATGTAGCCGGCGCCCCCGGTGACGAGAATCATCGCGCTATTGACCCCCTTTCCGGCGTCCCTCTATACCAGGGGCCCATTCGCTTTTGGAGTCGGAGGACTGAATGCTGGTCGACTCGAGCCGCATCCCGGCGGTCAGGATATTCGAGGCCCCCGTCTTCCCGGACGAGCGCGGTTTCCTGCTCCAGTCGTGGGTGGCGACGGACCTCGCCGCGCGCGGACTGCCGCGCGAGTTCAAGCAGGCCATCCAGACCTGCTCGCGCCGCGGCGTCATGCGCGGCCTCCACTTCCAGTGGGACCCGCCGATGGGGAAGCTCGTGCGCTGCATCGCCGGCGCGATCCTCGACGTCGTCGTCGACGTGCGGGTCGGGTCGCCCACGCTCGGCCATCACGTCGCGGTCGAGCTCCGCGGGCGCAACCACAAGATCATCTGGGTGCCGCCCGGCTTCGCGCACGGTACGTTCGCCCTCGAGGAGGACTCGATCGTCCTCTACGAGTGCACGGCCGAGCACGGCCCGGGGCGCGAGGGCGGCATCCGCTGGAACGACCCGGCGCTCGCGATTGCGTGGCCCGCGATGCCGACCATCGTGTCGGAGAAGGACCGCGTCGCGCCCACGCTCGCCGAGTGGCTCGCCGATCCGCGCGCCCAGCATTTCCGGTATGTGTAGGCGGCTCCGATCGCGCTAGGAGCGCGACCCAAGACGTCTTGGGTCGCGAACCGGACGCGAGGGTGTTCCGTCGGGATCACGCCCGACTGTCCTGCCGCGGCTGGCGAAGCCAGCGCGGCAGACGAACACGCGCGGTTCCACGGCTGCCGCAGACAGGCCTAATCGCCAACCGATAAACATGAGCGCCGCAAGACCTCTAGA
>VBKF01000129.1 GCA_005888095.1 Deltaproteobacteria bacterium
CGGGACAGCACTCGCGGAGCCGAGCGAGGTCGGGCACGATTCGGACTTCCGTGAAGCCGGACATCTCGAGCGCGCGCTGCCACTGCTCCGGGGTGAGGAACCCCGCCGTGGGGCGGGTTTCCGGTTCGATCTCGACGTCGACGAAGCTCTCGAGGATCTGGAACGGGAACTCCGCTCCGATCGGCTGACCGGCAAACGGTCGTAGCCCTTCGCCCAGCACCAGCCAGGCCCCTGGCGCGAGGCTCGCGAGGGCCTCCCGGAGTGCTGCGCCGAGGTTCCGCGCGAGGTGAAACACGTTGACGCCCCACACGAGCTGGAAGCGGCCGGGCTCGACGCCCTGATCGGGCCAGGGCTGGTTGATGTCGAGCGCCGAGAACACGAACGGCACGCCGGGGTGGGCGGCTTCCAGCGTCCGCTGCGCCCGGCGCCGGAAGAACGGAACGGGCTCGGTGAATCGATAGGAGGTGAGCGCTCCCACGTGCCCCCGAGCCGACAGCAGCTCGAGCAGCGCCTCCGTGGCGCTCCCGAGACCCGCGCCCACCTCGAGCACGCAGGCCGGCTCGGCGCCGAGCCGCGCCGCGGCCGCCGCGGCGCCCAGCCGGTTGTTGATCGCGTAGTACCTGTTCTCGTTGCTGAAGTAGGCGCACCAGAGGGCGATCTTCTGGAAGAGGGCGCGCTCGCCGGTGGTCTCGCCCCGAGCGACGCGCGGATACGCGGCGGCGGCCTCGTCCAGCAGCGCATACGCAGGCGTGTAGGACGGATCGACCGCGAGCGCCTCGCCGCGCACCGCCTGGCGGCCGGAGGCCGGCAGCGGGGCGGGCAGACGATAGCGTGCGTTGCGACCCTGCCCGTCGCGCGTGAGCTTGCCCGCAGCGACCAGCCGCTCGAGCAACCAGCAAAGCGCGGTCCGGAAGCCCGGCACGAACTCCCGCGCTTCGAGGAGCTCCGCAGCCGTCCGGGGCCGCGCGAGGAGGTCGGTCATCCCGAGCTGCTCGACGAGATCGATCACGAGCTCGAGCACGTAGAGCTCGGCGAGCGCATGGCTCCGATGTTGCCCGGGGTCGACCAGATCCTCGGGGAGCCCGGCCTCACGCAGGAAGGCGTAGACCCGCTCGTCGAAGGGCGGGATGGAGAAGTCCGGCATCGGCTCACCCACGGGCCGCCTATGCGCCGGCGGGCCCGAGCGCGCGCCCGAGCCGCAGCCGGGCAAGGTAGCGCCAGAGGTCGCCCTTCAGGCCGCGGCCGCGGAGATTCGCGAAGAGCCGGTCCTCGTCGTTCACCTTGCTCCCCGGGAGGAACCAGTTGCCGCGCGCCCGGGCCGCCGCCGCGACGGTCTCCGTGAGACCGTCCCGCACGGCCGGCGAGAAGTAGAAGTAGGGCTCGTACAGCGCCTCGACGCCGGGGACCTCGCCGCGCCCGATGAGCGCCTGCGCGAAGGGGGTCTCCGGATACACCCGGACGCCGCACATCGCGGTGACGGCGGTCGGCCGGCAGGCGTCCATGGTCGCGATCGTCTCGGCGACGGTCTCCCAGGTCTCGTCCTCGCCGCCGAAGACGAGGCTGTGACAGAAGGGGAGACCGCGCTCCCGGCAGAGCGCCGAGGCGGCGTGGATGTCGTCGACGTTGAAGCTCTTCCGGAAGGCGCGGAGCGTCCGGTTGGACCCGGCGTCGGTCCCGAAGTCGATCGACTGGCAGCCGGCGGTCATCATGAGGTCGAGGAGCTCGGCGCTGAGATTGCCCGGCGTCACGAAGCACGACCAGCGGATGCGCCGCCCGAGCCGGCGGAGCGCGGCGCACACCGCCTCGGCGTAGCCGCGGGGCGCATTGAAGACGCTGTCGACGATGAAGAACTGGTCGAGCCCGTACTCTTCGAGGAGCGTCTCGACCTCGGCGGCCGCGCCGCACGGGTCGCGCGTCCGCATGCCCCGGCCCTCGATCACGGGGTAGGCGCAGAACGTGCACTTGTAGTGGCAGCCGCGCTTGGTCTGCAGGTTCGCCATGCCCCCGCGCTCTAGGTAGAGGCGGTTGTCGATCCAGCGCCGCTCGGCGCGCAGCGCGTCGAGCGAGGGCAGCCAGGCGGGCGGCGTGACGGTCACGGCTCGCGTGACGGCGTCCCAGACGGCGACCCCGCCGACGCCGCGCGCGTCGCTTCCGGTGGCGAGACGCGCGAGGAGGGCGGGCAGGGCGACCTCGCCCTCGCCGACGACGCCGTACGGTGCCTCGAGCGCCGCCAGGTAGAAGGCCGGCATGGTCGTGAACGCCGATCCCCCGAGGACGATCGGCGCTGGGCTGACCGCGCGGCACGCGTCGACCACCCGCCGGTAGTGCGGGAGGTACGAGACGGTATCGGGGTACGCGCAGTTGTCGACGTTGCGCAGCGAGGTGCCGATCGCCTCCGGTCGATGCGCGGCGACCGCGGCTGCGACGTCCACCTCGACGTCCTCGCTGAAGCAGAGGTCGAGCACGCGGACGTCGTGTCCCGCTTGCGCGGCGGCGGTCGCGACGTAGCAGACGCCGAGCGGCGCCACCGGGTCGGGGCTGCGCTCCTGGTTGGCGGAGACGAGGAGCAGTCGCACGGCGTCCTCAGCCGAGCCCGGTGAGACGCCGGATGAGCCCGACGCGCAGCAGCTCGATGCCGGGGACCGCCCCAGCGCGCCCGGCGCGGATGCCGTCCGCCCAGCGCGCGTGCTCGCGCGCCAGGAGCGCCTGGGCGGCGTCCCAGTCGCCGTTGCCCGAGATCAGCCGCACGAAGGCCTCGCGCGCCGACAGGTCGGCCGGCGCATGCGCGAGCACCCGGCGCGCCGTCCAGAAATAGGAGTCGGGATCCTCGTTGTGGTCGTAGAAGAAGTAGAGGAAGCGGAGGTACCGCTCGAAGGCGCCACGGTAGGTCTGCTCGTAGGCGGCGAGCGCGTCGGCCTCGCTCGCCTCGCCTGCCAGGATGGCGTGCACGGCCCGCCCGCCGAGGAAACCCGCGAGGCAGGCGAGGTGAACGCCGGTCGAGAAGACGGGGTCGATGAAGCACGCGGCGTCGCCGGCAAGGAGATAGCCAGGGCCCGTGAAGCGAGCGCTGTCGTAGGAGTAGTCGCGAATGATGCGCACGGGGGAGACGAGCGTCGCGCTGCGGAGCCGCGTGGCGATCGCCGGGCAGCGTGCGATGAGGCCGCGGTACGTGCCCTCGGGGTTGCACCGCGCCGCCTCACGCCAGCGGCGCGTGTCGACCACGGCACCGACGCTCATCGTGCCGTCGTGCAGCGGGATGTACCAGAACCAGCCGTCGGCGAAGGCCGCCGAGAGGATGTGGTTCGCGAGCTCCCCGGGCAGCCGCTCGGCGCCCCGGAAGTAGCCGAAGATCGCGAGGTTCTTGAAGAACTCATCGAAGCGACGAAGCCTCTCGGCCCGTCCGATGAGCGCCGTCTGGCCGCTCGCATCGATGACGAAGCGAGGGGTCAGGGTGAGCCGCATGCCGCCGGCGCGCTCGACGGAGACCACGGGCGTCGGGCCGCCGGTCTCGACCGCCGTGACGGTGTGCGCCTCGAGCACGTCGGCCCCGCGCGTGCGCGCGTTCTCGACGAGCAGCTGGTCGAACTCCGAGCGGAGGACGTGGAAGGCATGGGGGCGCCCGCCCGGGTCTTCGCGGAACCAGAAGCTCCAGGGCTCGGCCTGGCGGCCCCAGAGGAAGGTGCCGCCCGGCTTGCGGAGAAATCCGTGGCGCTCGATCGCCGGCGTAGCGCCGATGGCGTCGAGGATGGGAAGGGTTGCGGAGAGAAGCGATTCACCGACGTGGTAGCGCGGGAACCGCTCGCGCTCGAGGACGACGACGCGGTGGCCGGCATCGGCGAGCACCGTCGACGCCACCGATCCCGCCGGGCCGCCGCCGATCACCACCACCTCGGGCGTGGACGAGGGGCCTTCCATGGGAGGGCGCGGCGCCCTTTTAGAGTCGCGCCGCGCGCCCTGTCAATTCGGCGCGCGAGACCGTCCCCTCCTCAGATGGCGGGCGACGGCCTGAGGTCGCAGCAGCTCCACGCGGTCTTCGGGGCCGAGGACGCCCTCGTCGACGAGATGCAGGTAGCGTTCGGCAGTCCAGGGGAGCCGGGACGGCCGGATCCAGTGGAGCGGGATGACTCATCGGGCGGAGGCTAACGCCGCAGTGGAAGCCGCGCGATACGTATGATCGGAGCAGCGCGATCCGAGTCCACGATCAGCGGCGGCGCCGCGTGCGCGCGTGGGCGCGCTCCGCTTCGTCGATCTCATCCCAGAGCGCGCCCAGGTCGAGCACGAGCCCGGGGCAGCCGGGAACACGCACACGGCCGTGGGCGGCGCTGAGCGCCACGGCATAGCGACGGTCGCGACCGAGCTCGTAGACCTCGAGGCTGCGGAGCTGCGGGTCGACGAGCCAGTAGTAGCGGACCCCGACGCGCGCGTAGTCGGCGAGCTTCTCCACGCGGTCGCGCCGGACGTCGCGTGGGCGGGGCGACGTGACCTCCACGACGACGTGGGCCGGGACGCGGACGAGCGTGTCCGATGGGGCGGGGAGGGCGGGCGGAAGGAACACGGAGAGGTCCGGCTTCCGGCCGCGCCGCGGGCCCACCGCGAGCTTCGTCTCGGAGCCGGTCACCAGCCCGCGGCGACGGCGTGCCCAGCCGTGCAAGAGGGCGCTCAGCCAGACCACGACCGCCTCGTGCAGGACGCTCGGCACCTCCTCCTCCTCGAGGACGCCGTCGACCAGCTCGCCCTCGACGTCGTCGTCGAGAGCCGCCCATTCTGCGAGCGTCATCGGTCTCTCGGGCACCGCCGTGGCACGGCGCATCGTGGCGAAGGTACCACGCCATTGCCGCAGCCGGGAAGCCGGCGCAGCTCGCCCGTCACCTCGTTCGCGTCGCAACCCTGACGGACGGAGAGTCGCGCGCAACGGTGCCGAGCAGCTCGGCGAGCGGCGCGACGCCGAGCCCGCGCGCGGCGAGTGCAGGCACGAGACGGCGCACGATCTCGGCCGCCAGCGGACGGTCGACACAGCGCTCGCCCGACCGCTGGCGCGTGCCGTCGCCGTCGTGCAGGACGATCACGTCTCCCGGTCGCACGCGGGCGAGGATGGCCCCCGCCACCTCGCCGGCGTGGCGGCCCGCCTGCCAGTCACCGACCGATATCGTCCACTCGACGACGGCGAGGCCGGCCGCGGCGGTCGCGCGCGCGGTGGGGCCGGTCACGACCCCGAAGGGCGGCCGAAAGAACATGACCTGCGGCGGGTCGGGGACGCCGGCCCGCCGGAACGCGCGATCGACGTCGTCGAGCGCGGCGCGGATCTCGCCCGCGACGAGCGGTTCGCGGAAGAGGGGGCGTACACGGTGGCTGTGACCGTGGATGCCGACCGTGTGTCCCTCGCGCACCATGCGGGCGAGGAGGGTGTCGTTGTGCCCCGTGGCGACGTTCGCACCCAGCACGAAGAAGGTGGCCCGCACCCGTTGCTCCGCCAGCGCGTCGAGCACCGCCTCCGTGCAGCGCCCGTTCGGGCCGTCGTCGAAGGTGAGAGCCACGGCGGGGACGGCAGGGGAACCGCGCACGAACACGTCGCGCAGGAGGTTGCCCTCGGGTAGAAGGACGCCCGGGACGCCGCAGGCCGCGAGTGCGACCGCGGCGACCGTCGCGAGGACCCTACCGCTCGACGCGCGCGACCCGGTCGCCGTCGAAGTAGACCTGCATCGTCGCCCAGCGGTTCTGCCAGTACGTCCACACGGGCGCGTCGAGGGCCGGCGTCCGATGCGCCGGCGGATAGCCGAGCGCCATCAGCACCTGGTCGCGCGTCATGCCGACGTCGACGACCCCCTGGTCGATGAGCTTCCCGACCCGATCGCTCGCGCGCTCCGGGTTCCGGGCTCGCTCGCCCTTGCGCGGCGCCTTCTGCGGGGCGGCGTCGTCGCGGACGCGCATGAGCTTCGCGTGCGGGTCTTCGGCGAGGAAGAGGCGGTCGAGACACTGATCCATGGTGAGCACCTTGTCGCCGTACTTGAGGACGAAGGTGATCGGCGGATGACCAGCGGGCTGGAACTTCACGCTCTTGCGGCCCACCTCGAGGATCTGGACCCGCGTCCCGAACGGGATGAGCGTGCCCTTCAGGTAGTTCGCGTCGCTCACCTCGGGCTTCTCGTACCGCATGTTGCAGCAGAGGTACCGCGTCTGGCTCGTCATCGGATGCGGGACGCTCGGACCCTTGCAGGCGCTCGCCAGCGCGAGCGCGCCGAGCGCTACGAGGGCGCGCACCTCTTCTCTCACCATACCTCCTCCTCAGCTTGCAGGGTGCGCTCCCCTACCAATTTCTGGCGGCGCGATCAATTCTCGCTCGCGCGCCGGGCACCGCGCGGGGTTTGCGCGGCCCACGACGTTCGGCTAGCGTCGCGCGCGTGTACGCGGCCGGAGAGCGGGCCGACGACGCGGTTCTCCTCGCGCCTCCCGAGCCGCTGACGCTCGAGGCAGTCGCGCGCATCGCAGCAGGTGCGCCGGTTACGATCGGCGATGGAGTTCGAAACCGGCTCGAGGCGAGCCATGCGCAGCTCGTGGCGCTCGCGCGCTCGGGCCGCACCGTCTACGGGCTCAACACCGGCTGCGGTCCGCTCTGCGACCGTCGCGTCTCCCCCGAGGCTTCCTCTCGCTTCCAGCGAAACCTCGTGCGCAGCCACGCGACCGGGCTCGGCCCGCGCCACCCCACCGACGTCGTGCGGGCGACGATGGCCGTGCGCGCCTTCTCGCTCGCTCAGGGACGGTCCGCCGTGCGCCCGCTGATCGTCGACACGCTGGCCACGATGCTCAACGCCGGCGTGCATCCGATCGTCCCGGAGGTCGGCTCGGTCGGTGCGAGCGGAGATCTGGTCGAGCTGGCGCACGTGGCGTCGGCGCTCATGGGCGAGGGCGACGTGGAGTGGCGCGGGACGCGGCAGGGCGCGGCCCAGGCGCTCGCCGCGGCCGGCATCCCGCCCGTCGGGTTCGAGGGCCGCGAGGCCCTGGCGCTCATGAACGGCACCGCCTGCGAGACGGCGCAAGCGGCGCTGGTCGTCCTCGGCGGCGAGGAGCTGGTCGCGGCGGCGGAGGCGGCGGCGGCTCTCGTCCTCGAGGCACTCGGCGCGAACCCCGAGGCGCTCGACGCGCGCGTGCACGCGGTGCGGCCCCACCCGGGTCAGACCGCCTCGGCGGCCCGCCTGCGTGCGCTCCTCGCCGGGAGCCGGCGTCTCCGCGACGCGAGCGCCCGTGACGGCCGTGCCGTGCAGGACGCCTACACCGTACGCTGCGTCCCGCAGGTGCTCGGCGCCGTGCGGGATGCGCTTGCGCACGCGCGGCAGGTGGTGACGACCGAGCTGAACTCCGTCACCGACAACCCCACCTTCTTTCCCGAGGAGAGCGCGGTCGTCCATGCGGGTAACTTCCACGGTCAGCCGATCGCCCTTGCCATGGACCACGTGAAGGTCGCGCTCGCCGAGGTCGCGCTCTTCTCGGAACGACGGCTCGCACGCCTCCTCGACCCGGCGGCGAACGGTGGCCTGCCGCCCTTCCTCATCCGCGACGACGCCGGCGTGCGCAGCGGTCTCATGGGGCTCCAGTACTGCGCGAGCTCGACGGTCGCCGAGAACGCCGTGCTCGCGCATCCGGCGAGCCTCGGCTCTGTCCCCACCAACGCCAACAACCAGGACGTCGTCGGCATGGGCACGGTGGCCGTCCGACAGGCGCGCCGCCTGCTCGACAACGGCCGCCGCGTCGTCGCGATCGAGCTCCTCGCCGCCGCCGAGGCGATCGACCTGGTCGGCCGCGAGACGCTCGCCGCGGGGACGCGCGCGGCCTACGACGCGATCCGCCGCCTCGTGCCCCCGCTCCTCGAAGATCGGCCGCTCGGCCGCGACGTCGAGCGGCTGGCGGACGCGCTCGGCGTGTTCGCGTCCTGAGACACCACGGCTGACGGGCGCCCCGAGCTGTGAATCTGCAACGCTGGCCGAGCGGCAGCTTGGCTCGGTCGCGCTCGAGAGACGCGGCGGCTGACGGCGCACGGCTGCGCGAGAGCATCCCGGCCGGCGACGAGCGCGACCACCGCCGTTTCGCGGGCGGCTGGCTTCCGCTATACCGGCGCCGCATGCGCCCGCAGACGGTCGTCTTCGTCGAGCCGCCGTACGTCTGCTGGGACCGCCGCATGGACCGGGTGCGGGAGGGCGAGGAGGACATCCCTGGCATCGGCACGCTCGTGCTCGCCGCCGTCACGCGGGCCGCGGGGCATCGCGTCCACGTCGTCGACGGCAAGCGCAGCGGGACGCCGCTCGACGAGGTGGCCCGGCGGGTGGTCGCGCTCGAGCCCGACCACGTGGGCTTCTCCGCCACCACGATCTCGATCCACAACGCGGCGCGGATCGCCGCGCGCGTGAAGGCGCGCGTGCCCCGCGCTGTCACGACGGTTGGTGGGCCGCACGTGAGTGCGGTGCCGGCGGAGACCATCACCCGCTTCGCCGGCTTCGACTACGGCGTGGTCGGCGAGGGCGAGTGCTCCTATCCGGAGCTGATCGCACGGCTCGCGGCCGGGGAGGATCCGCGCGGCGTCGCCGGGCTCGTCTACCGGGAGGGCGACGCGGTGCGCGCCAACGCCCGCGCACCGTACCTCGATGGCGACGCGCTCGACCGGCTGCCGGAGCCGGCCTGGGACCTCGTGCCGGACTTTCCGCTTCGCCTGCAGCCGAACGTCTTCAACTACCGTGCCTCCCCGGTGGCGAGCGTGGTCACGTCGCGCGGCTGCCCGTTCTCGTGCTCCTTCTGCGACCGTTCCACCTCGGGACGGAAGGGGCGCTTCCACGGCGTCGACTACGTCGTCCGCCTGTGCCGCCGTCTTGCGGACCTCGGCGTCCGCCACATCCTCTTCTACGACGACCTGTTCACCGTGAGCCGGCGCCGGGTAGTGGAGCTCTGCGAGCACTTCCTCGCCGAGGGCTTCCGCTTCACGTGGAGCTGCAACAGCCACCCGAACCTGCTCGATCCGCCGACGCTCCGACTGATGCGCCGCGCGGGCTGCTGGCAGATCGCCTACGGCATCGAGTCGGGCTCGCAGCGCATCCTCGATGTCGTGAAGCACGAGGTAAAGCTGCCACGCATGCTCGAAACCCTGCGCGAGACGCGGGCGGCCGGCATCCGCGTGAAGGGCCTCCTCATGATGGCCCATCCGACCGAAGGCGAGGACAGCCTCCGGGAGACCGTCGACTTCCTGCGCACCGCGCCGCTCGACCTCGTGCAGATCACCAAGTTCACGCCGTATCCCGGCACCCCCTCGTACCCGACGGTGAGGCAGCACGGGACCTTCGCCGAGGACTGGGAACGCATGAACGCCATGAACTGGGTGTTCGTGCCGCACGGGCTCACCGCCGAGGTGCTCGAGCGCTGGTTCCGCCGCGCCTACCGCACGTTCTACACGCGCCCCGACGTCCTCTGGGGCCTCGCCAGGACCCTCGCCGGTGAGCCGCGCTTCCTCCGCCCCGTGGCCCGCTACGTCCGCGTCGGCATCCGCGGGTGGCTCACGGTCGACCCGGGAGGCGGCACCGAGGCCGCGCTCGCCCACTGAACGTGCCCCGCGCCGACGTCGCCGCCCTCGTCCCCGCCTTCCGTGCCGCGGCCACCGTCGCCGACGTCGTCGCCGGCGCGCGGCGCTACTGCGCCCGGGTGGTCGTGATCGACGACGGCTCGGACGACGACACGGCGGCACGCGCTACCACGGCGGGCGCCGAGGTGCTCCGTCACGCGGCGAATGCCGGCAAGGGGGCGGCCCTCCGGACGGGCCTCCGCGCGCTCCACGCCTCTGGCGTCCCGCGCGCCCTCACGCTCGACGCGGACGGGCAGCACCTGCCCGGGCAGATCCCCGTGCTGCTGGCCGCCTCCGACGCGTCGCCGCCGGCGATCGTCGTCGGCGTGCGGCGCAAGGCCGGGCATGAGATCGCCCGCGCCAACCGCTTCGGGAACTGGGTGGCCGACCGGCTCCTCAGGCTGATCGCCGGGCGGCCGTTGCCGGACACGCAGTCCGGCTTCCGAGTCTATCCAGTGGTGGATACTCTCGCGCTCGGGGCGGAGGGGGCACGCTACGAGTTCGAGACCGAGGTCCTGCTGCGGGCGGCGCGCCGGGGCATGGCGGTCGTCGGGGTGCCGGTCGACGTCCACTATCCCCCGGTCGCCGAGCGCGTGAGCCACTACCGCCCGTGGCGGGACACGTTGCGGGTGATCGGCGTCGCGCTGAAGGTGCTGGCCGGGCCGGCACCCCGTACCTCGGTCTGGATGGGCTGCTGCTTCCTCATCCGGCCGTGATTGCCGTCGTGATCGGCGGTCTGAATTTCTGTCGCGCCGCGTCTTGACGGGCGCGCGCGTTTCGTCGATCGAGACGCGCACACGATGACGCCAATGAAGAGCTCGCGGCCCTTCGAGGAGGCCGCTCGCGCGATCATGTACCGGTGGACCACCGAGCGCGACACGTGGGTGAGCACGGAGGAGATCGCCGAAGCACGCGCCTTCCTGCAGGCCATCGGCATCGCGACGACCGAGCTGCCCGACGGTCGCTTCGCGCTCCAGGGGACCGAGAGCGCGGTCGAGGCGTCGCGGCTCATCCTCGTGAGCCTCCGACACCTCTACGAGCGCCGTCCTCGGGGCTCCTGATCCGGCGTGCGCCGGGCGGCCCCCGCGAGCGCCGCCTCGACGCGCGCCACCGCCGCATCGAGACGGTGCTCCGCCGCGAGCCGCCGTGCCACGCGCGGCTTCGCCGGCGCGGTGGGAAGTGCGAGCGAGAGGGGCGGGAGCGGTACATCCGCCACCGGCGGGACCACGCGGCGCGCGGCCGCGAGATAGTCGCGCGCGGCCTCGATCCGCCGGGCGACGGCGGGCGGCAGCGAGCGGCTCGCGAGGACGGCGGCGAGCGAGCCGTGGCGCGCGATCAGCGCCGCGGCCGTCTTCTCGCCGATGCCGGGGACGCCGGGGAGGCCGTCGGACGGATCGCCGCGGAGCAGCGCGAAGTCGCCGTACGCGCGGCCCGGGATGCCGTACCGGCGACGGATCTCGGCCTCGTCGACGACCAGGAGCTTGGTCACGCCCGTGAGGGGATAGAGCACGCGCACGTCGGGATCGCGCACGAGGGCGAAGAGGTCGCGGTCGCCGGAGACCACCTCCACGGCACCCCGGGCCCGCGCGGCGAGCGTCGCGATCACGTCCTCGGCCTCGAAGCCCGGTGCGCCGGCGACGGCGAAGCCGAGCGCGGCGAGCAACCGCCGTCCGAGCGCCTCCTCGGGCGCGACCGGATCGGGCTCGTCGGAGACCCGGTGTGCCTTGTAGGTCGGCAGGGCCGTCACCCGGAAGGCCGGCCGCCAGTCCTCGTCGACCGCGATGGCAAGTCGCTCGGGGCGGCGGTCGGCGAGCAGGCGGGCGAGCATGCCGAGGAAGCCGTAGACGCCGCGCATCGGGATCGTCTCGGGCAGCGAATGGAAGGCGCGGTAGAGAAGGCTCGAGTAGTCGATCAGCAGCGCCATGCTCACGGTCCGCTCACGTAGCCGAGCGCGCGCAGCCGTTCCTGGTCGCGGGCCGAGAGGACCTGGGCGTGCACCGCGCCCGCCGGGAGGCGCGCGCGGAGCGCGCCGAGCTCCCGCCGCATGGCGGCGAGCGGGCCGGGGCCGGACGGTTGCTCGTCGTCGAGGGTGAAGAGTTCCTCGCGCGGACCGTCTTCCTCCATCGAGACGACGTACTTGCGGCCGCCCCACGCCAGCCCGAAGCGCGGCCGGGTGGACTCCTGGAGCGTGGCGAAATAGGCCGTGCCCGGGCCGCGCTCCGGCTCGGGGGCGAGCAGATCGCGGCCGGCAAGCGGGTCCGCATCCCGCACGCCGAGCGCGTGCAGGAGGGTCGGCACGAGGTCGATCAGGGAGACGACGTCGGCGCGCGACCCCGGGAGGCGCCGGGGGGCGCGGAGGAGCAGCGGCACGCGCACCAGCGCGTCCGTCAGGCGCTCGCCGTGGGCGAACCAGTAGTCGCCCTCGCCGAGCCCCTCGCCGTGATCGGCGGCGAAGACGACGATCGCTTCCTCCGCGGGCACGCGCGCCGCGTACGCGGCGAGGAGCCGCCCGATCTGCTCGTCGACATGGCGCACCTCGCCGTCGTACCCGGCCCGGTACCAGGCCGCCTCGTGCTGGCCCTCCTCGAACTGGTAGTGCGGGATGCCGCCGATCCCTCGCTCGTCATCGAGGGCGGGGAGCAGCGTGCGACCGTCGGGCGCCGCACGCTCTGCCTCGAGGAAGCGCTCCCGCAGGCCCGGCGGCGGCGTGTAGGGGCCGTGCGGGTCCTGGTAATGGACCCAGAGGAAGGTGGAGCTCATGCGCGAGGTGCGGAGGAACTCGAGCGCCCGGAGCGCCGCCTCGGTGGTCTGCGCCGCCGTGCGCTCCGGGACCGGCCGGTGGGCCTCGACCTCCGGGAACGACGCGTCGTAGCGGTCGAAACCCTCGCCGAGCCCGCACGTCTCGCGCAGGATGAAGTTGCTCACCACGGCGGCCGTCCGCCAGCCATGGCGGCGGAGCCGCGTGGCGAGCGTGGGGAAGGTCTCGGGGACGGCGACCGGGTTCGAGAGGACGCCGAGCTCCTCCGGGTAGCGCCCCGTCATCAGCGCCGCCACCGAGGCGAGCGTGAACGGAGCCGCCGCGTACGCGGTGGAGAAGCGGAGCGCCCCGGCCGCCAGCCGGTCGAGGTTCGGCGTGAGGCCGAGCCGGTTGCCGTACGCGCCGAGACGGTCGGCGCGGAGGGTGTCGACCGTGACGATGAGCAGGTGCCGCGGGGCGGGTGCCCGCGCGCACCCGGCGCCGGTCGCCAGGGCGACGAGCGCGAGCAACGCGACGCGGCGCACCCCCAGCGTCCGGCTTGGCGCCCACGCCGTCACGTCCGACCGCATCCGGGTCGTCGCCGATAGCATGGGTCGCCGTCCCGGCGGAAGAGGCGGCGGCCGCGCCGCTGAGCGCGCTATCTTGGTATCAGACGGAGAGATCGGCCTCCCGGCGCCGTAGAGCACCTCGCGCGCCCGCGCTGCCGCCGAGCAAACGCGCGCCCGGGTGATTTGCAACGGTGCGGCTGCTATAGTACCGCCTTGTCCCTTCGGCATGCGACGTGAGACGTCATCTGCCGGGCTCTCCGGCGACGCGCTCGCCTGGCTTGCGCTCGGGGTGGTCGAGGAACTCTCTCCACGCCAGGCGCACGAGCTGGTCGCGCGCCTCGGCTCGCCCGCCGCGGCGCTCGCCGCGCCGGCGGAGCTGCTGGTCGGGGCGGGGCTCGCGCCTTCCGTCGCCGGGGCTCTCGCGGGCGCACCGGCCCGCGCCCGGCGAGAGGCCGCGCGGCTCGCCGCCGTGGGTGCCACGCTCGTGGCCTGGTCGGACGAGACCTATCCGCCGCGGCTTCGCCAGATCTCCGACCCGCCCGTGGTCCTCGCCGTGCGCGGCACGCTCGTCGCCGAGGACGACCTGGCGGTCGCCGTGGTCGGCGCGCGGCGCGCGAGCGAGTACGGGCGGCGGGTGGCCGAGGAGCTCGGGCGCGAGCTCGCCGGCGCGGGCGTCACGGTGGTGAGCGGTCTCGCCGCCGGCATCGACGCCGCGGCGCACCGCGGCGCGCTCACGGCGGGCGGGCGCACGATCGCCGTGCTCGGCACCGGCATCGACCGCGTCTATCCCTCCTGGCACACGCGGCTGGCGGAGGAGATCGTCCGCCACGGGGCGCTCGTGAGCGAATTCCCGTGCGGCGCGCCGCCGCTGGCCTTCCACTTTCCGCGGCGCAACCGGTTGATCAGCGGCCTCGCGCGCGGCACGGTCGTGGTCGAGGCCGCGGAGGAGAGCGGCTCGCTCATCACCGCCCGCCACGCGGCAGAGCAGGGGCGGGACGTGTTCGCCGTGCCGGGGCCGCTCGGGCCGGGCCACCGGGGGCCGCACCGGCTGATCCAGCAGGGCGCCACGCTCGTCACCGGCGTGGAGGACGTCCTCGCCCAGCTCGGGCCCGGGCTCGTCGCCCGTCTGGCGGCGACGCGCGCGGCCGCCGCCGAGGCGACGCTCAGCGCTGACGAGCGGCGGGTCCTCGCGGGCGTCGGCGCCGAGGGAGAACACGTGGACGACGTCATCCGGCGCGCCGGGCTGCCCGCGCCCCAGGCGCTCGAGACGCTCCTCGCGCTGGAGCTCCGCGGCCTGGTCTGCCAGCTTCCCGGCAAGCGCTTCCGCCGGCAGGCGGCCTGAGCGCGCCGAACCTGACCCCCATGGCGAAGAACCTGGTCATCGTCGAGTCCCCCGCCAAGGCGAAGACGCTCGGCAAGTACCTCGGGCGCGACTACCAGGTGAAGGCCTCGGTCGGCCACGTGATGGACCTTCCGAAGTCGAAGCTCGGCGTCGACATCGACCGCGACTTCGAGGCCGAGTACCACGTCATCCAGGGCAAGGCGAAGATCCTCGAGGAGATCAAGAGCGCCGCCAAGGACAAGGAGAACGTCTACCTCGCGCCGGACCCCGACCGCGAGGGCGAGGCGATCGCCTGGCACATCGCCAAGAAGCTCGGGCCGCGACGGAAGAACGTCCACCGCGTGCTCTTCAACGAGATCACCAAGAAGGCCGTGCTCGAGGCGATCAAGAACCCGCGGACGCTCGACAAGAACCGCTTCGAGGCCCAGCAGGCGCGCCGCATCCTCGACCGCCTGGTCGGCTACCAGCTCTCGCCGCTCCTCTGGAAGAAGGTGCGGCGCGGGCTGTCGGCGGGCCGCGTGCAATCGGTGTCCGTGCGCATCATCTGCGAGCGCGAGCGGGAGATCCGCGCCTTCACGGCGGAGGAGTACTGGACGGTCGAGGCGCGGCTCGAGGGAGGGGCGCCCCCGCCGTTCGTGGCGCGGCTCGCCGAGGTGGCCGGCCAGAAGCTCGACCACAAGCAGCTCCGCCTCGACACCCGGGCGCGGGTCGACGAGGTCCTCGCCCGGCTCGGGGGCGCGCCGTGGACCGTCACCAAGGTCGAACGAAAGGAACGACGCCGGCATCCGACGCCGCCCTTCATCACCTCGCGCCTCCAGCAGGAGGCCTCGCGCAAGCTCGGCTACCAGCCGTCGCGCACGATGCGCATCGCGCAGCGGCTCTACGAGGGCGTGGACCTCGGGCCCGACGGCTCGGTCGGGCTGATCACCTACATGCGGACGGATTCGACGCGCATCTCGGGCGAGGCGCTGGCCGCCGCGCGCGACTACGTGAAGGCGCGCTACGGCGACCCCTACGTGCCCGAAACGCCGAACGTCTACCGCTCGAAGAAGGACGCGCAGGACGCCCACGAGGCGATCCGGCCGACCGCGATGGAGTACGACCCCGAGCGGGTCGCGCGCTACCTCGACCGGGAAGAACTCGCCGTCTACACGCTCGTCTGGAACCGGTTCGTGGCGAGCCAGATGGCCTCGGCCGTCTTCGATGCCACCGCGGTCGACATCGAGGTGGGCGACTGCCGCTTCCGGGCCACGGGCCAGGTCCTCAAGTTCGACGGCTTCATCCGCGTCTACACCGAGGGCCGCGACGACGACCAGCCGAGCGAGGAGGAAGGCGAGGGGCAGCTGCCGCCGCTCGCCGAGGGTGACGTGCTGCGCCTCCTCGAGCTCGTCCCCGAGCAGCACTTCACGCAGCCGCCGCCCCGCTTCACGCAGGCGACGCTCATCAAGGAGCTGGAGGAGAACGGCATCGGCCGCCCGTCCACGTACGCCTCGATCGTCGGCACGATCCTCAACAAGGAGTACGTCGTCGAGGACGAGCAGAAGCGCCTCAGGCCGACCGAGCTCGGCTTCCTGGTGACGGACCTCCTGGTCGAGTCCTTCCCCGACGTCCTCAACGTCGAGTTCACGGCGGGCATGGAGGGTGAGCTCGACGCCATCGAGGAGGGACGCGAGCACTGGGTGGCGGCGATGCGCCGCTTCTGGGAGCCGTTCTCCCGCGACCTCGAGAAGGCCGAGGTCGAGATGCGCGACGTCAAGCGCGAGGAGCGCCCCACCGACCTCGCCTGCGAGAAGTGCGGCAAGCCGATGGTCATCAAGTGGGGCCGCCGGGGCGAGTTCCTCGCCTGCAGCGGCTATCCCGAGTGCAAGAACACCAAGAACTTCACGCGCGAGGAGGACGGCACCATCCGCCCCGCCGAGGTGGAGACCACCGACGAGGTGTGCGAGAAGTGCGGGCGGCCCATGCAGGTCCGCTTCGGCCGATACGGGAAGTTCCTCGGCTGCTCGGGGTACCCGGAGTGCTCGAACATGCAGCCGCTCCACAAGCCCGTCCCGACCGGCGTCAAGTGCCTCCAGTGCGGCGAGGGCGAGATGATGGAGCGCCGGTCGCGGCGCGGGAAGCTCTTCTACAGCTGCAGCCGCTATCCCGACTGCCAGTTCGTCGCGTGGGACCGCCCGATCCCCGAGCCGTGCCCCGCGTGCGGCGCCGGCTTCGTCACCGAGAAGGTGACCAAGCGCTACGGCACGGTCCGCCGCTGCGTGAAGGCGGAGTGCGGCTGGCAGGCGCAGCTCGACGACGGCAACGGCGAGTACGCCCCGCTGCCCGCGCGCCAGGCTGCGGCCAAGGCCCCCCCGCGCCGCCGGACGGCCGGCAACGGCGCCGGCCGCACCGCCGCCCGCCGCCGCGCCAGCTCCACATGAGCGAGCGCGTCACCATCGTGGGCGGGGGCCTCGCCGGTGCGGAGGCGGCGTGGCAGCTCGCGCGCCAGGGTGTGCCCGTCGACCTCCACGAGATGCGCCCGGTGCGCGGCACCGAGGCGCACCACACCGACCGTCTCGGCGAGCTCGTGTGCTCCAACTCGTTCCGCAACGCCACGCTCGAGACGGCGGTCGGCCTGCTCAAGGAGGAGATGCGGCGCCTCGGCTCGCTCGTGATGCAGGTGGCCGACGCCAACCAGGTGCCCGCCGGCGCCTGTCTGGCCGTCGACCGCGACCACTTCGCCGAGGAGCTCACGCGGGAGATCGAGGAGCTGCCGGGCATCACCGTCGTGCGCGAGGAGGTGACCGACATCCCGCCGGGCCTCGCGATCCTCGCCACCGGCCCGCTCACGTCGCCGGCGCTCTCCGATGCCTTGCAGCGCGTCCTCGGCCGCACCCACCTCTACTTCTACGACGCGATCGCGCCGATCGTCACCGTCGATTCAATCGACATGACGGTGGCCTGGAAGGCGTCGCGCTACGGGAAGGGGGGCGAGGACTACATCAACTGCCCCCTCGACCGGGCCCAGTACGCGGCGTTCGTCGAGGCCGTGGTCGCCGCCGAGAAGGTGCCGACGCGGGACTTCGAGCGCTGCATCTACTTCGAGGGCTGCATGCCGATCGAGGAGATGGCGCGGCGCGGGCCGGCGACGCTCGCCTTCGGCCCGATGCGCCCCGTCGGCCTGATCGACCCGCGCACCGGGCAGCGGGCGCACGCCTGCGTGCAGCTCCGGCAGGACGATGCGGAGGCCCGGCTCTTCAACATGGTCGGCTTCCAGACCAAGATGACCTACCCCGAGCAGCGCCGCGTCTTCCGCATGATCCCCGGCCTCGAGCGCGCCGAGTTCGTGCGCCTCGGGAGCCTCCACCGCAACACCTTCGTGAACGCGCCCGCGCTGCTCCTGCCCTCGCTCCAGGTGATCGGCCGGCGGAAGCTCCTCCTGGCGGGCCAGATCGTCGGCGTGGAGGGCTACGTCGAGTCGGCGGCGACGGGGCTCCTCGCCGGCCTGAACGTCGCGCGCCTCCTGCGCGGCGAGGCGCCGCTGGCGCCGCCGCGGACGACGGCGCTCGGCTCGCTCCTCGGCTACATCACGCACCGGGGGAAGAAAGCCTTCCAGCCGATGAACGCCAACTACGGCCTCTTCCCGCCCCTCTCCGGCTCGCTCCGCGGGCGGGAGAAGAAGCTCGCGCTCGCTGCTCGCGCCCTCGCCGACCTCGGGCAGTGGCAGGCGAGCGTGGGTCTCGTGCCGGAGCCGACCGGTCGGCAATCGGTGGCGTGATGGGGACCGCCGGCGGGGCGCCGGCGGGGGCGGGCCGGCGTGCGACGGTCGCGGCGGTGATCGACGTCGGCAGCAACTCGGTGCTGCTGCTGGCGGTTGCCGTCGGCGCCGATGGCCGCGCGCGGCCGGTCGACGCCGCGCTCGAGACGACGCGGCTCGGCACCCGCCTCACCGACGGCGGCGCCCTCGACCCGGCGGCCCGCGCGCGGACCGTCGCCGCGGTGGAGGCGCTCGCCGTCCGTGCGCGCCGGGCGGGCGCCGAGCGGGTCTGGGCGTTCGCGACCGCTGCCGTCCGCCGCGCCGGCGACGGCGCGGCGTTCGCACGCGAGGTCGAGCGCGCGGCGGGCGTCCCGGTCGAGGTGCTGTCGGGTGCGCGCGAGGCGGCGCTCGCCTACGCGGCCGTCGCGCATGGGCTGCCGGGGCTCGCGGGGCCGCTCCTCGTGGTCGACGTCGGGGGCGGCACGACCGAGCTGACCCTCGGCCGGGACGAGACGGTGCTCGAGACGGCGAGCCTGCCGCTCGGCGCCCTCGCGCTGAGCGAGGCGGGTGCCGGGCGCGTCGCCGAGTGCGTCGAGCGGGCGCTCGCCGGCTGCGATCTCCTCGCCCGCGCCGCGACGAGCGGCGGGCGGTTCGCCGCCTCGGGCGGGACGGCGACCGCGCTGGCCGCGCTCGACCTGGGGCTCATCTGCTACGATGCGCGGCGGGTGCACGGCCACGTGCTCGGTCGCGCGGCCCTCCAGGCGCTGGTCGGCCGCGTGGCGGCGCTGCCGCCGGCTGCGCTCGCGGCGCTCGCCGGCCTCGACCCGGGCCGCGCCGCGATCCTGCCGGCCGGCGCCGTCATCCTCGAGCGCGTCGTCGAGGCCGCGCGTGCGTCCGCGGTCACGGTGAGCGACCACGGCGTCCGGCACGCCTACCTCCGCGAGCGCCTCGCAGAGGCCGGCGTGCGCGCCGACCTCGGGGAGCTCTGGTCATGACGCAGGATCAGCCCGGCCTCGATCTCACGGCCTCGGTCCCGGCCGGACCGGTCCGCGAGTGGCTCGCGGCCGCCCCGGCCGACGAGGTCGCCGAAGGCCTCGACGCGGCGGCCGACCCCGGCGCGGCGCTGACCGGGCTCGTGCGGCTCCTCGAGGCGGCGCCACGCCCTCCTGCCCGCGGGCGTGTGGGGCCGCTGCTCCGTATCCTCGGGGGCAGCCCGGCGCTGGCCGCGGCGCTGGTGGCGGAAGGCGAGGGCTGGCCGGCTCTCCTCGACGCCGCGCTCGCCGTGGCGTCGCGCGACCCCCCGGCGCACCGCGCGGCGCTCGAGGCGGCGGGAGTCGCGGGCCCGCTGCCGCGCGCCGAGCTGCAGGCCCAGCTCCGCCGCTACCGGCGCCGCGGGTTTGTGCGCATCGGCGGCCGCGACCTGCTCGGGCTGGCCACCGTCGACGAGACCGTGCGCGAGATCACGGCGCTCGCCGAAGGCGTCATCGAGGCGGCGGTCGCTGGCGCGCGCGCGCGGCTCGCGGCCGAGTGGGGCGAGGACTGGGCGGGCGATCGGCCCGGGGGCTTCGTCGTCCTCGGCATGGGGAAGCTCGGGGGCGGCGAGCTCAACTACAGCTCCGACGTCGACCTGATCTACGTCTACGAGCGCGACGGTGCCGACGCGCGGGGGCGGACGAACCGGGAGTTCTTCGCGCGCCTGGCGGAGGAGGTGACCCGCGCGCTGCGCGACGTGACGCCCGAGGGGTTCTGCTTCCGGGTGGACCTCCGGCTGCGCCCGGGCGGCGGCGAGGGGCCGCTCGCCGTCTCGCTCGCCGCGGCGCTCTCCTACTACGAGGCCTTCGGGCAGACGTGGGAGCGCGCGGCCTGGCTGAAGGCGCGGCCGGTCGCCGGCGACCGGGCGCTCGGCGAGGCGCTGCTCGACGAGCTCCTCCGCTTCGTCTACCGCCGCTACCTGGACTTCGCCACGATCGAGGACCTCCAGGTGATGAAGCGGCGGGTGGACGCGTCGCTGCGCGACCCGGGCGCCCGCGCGCGCGACGTCAAGCTCGGCCGCGGCGGCATTCGCGAGGTCGAGTTCGTCGTCCAGGCGCAGCAGCTCGTGCACGGCGGCAAGGATCCCCGCCTCCAGGAGCGCAGCACGCTCGCCGCGCTCCGCAAGCTCGCCGCGAGCGGCTACATGGCCGCCGAGCAGGCCGCGGCGCTCGCCGGCGCCTACCGCTTCCTGCGCGACGTCGAGCACAAGCTGCAGATCGTGCACGAGCGGCAGACGCACCTCGTGCCGCGGGACGCGGGGGAGATCGCGGCGCTGGCGCGCCGGCTCGGGTTTCGCGGCGCCGACGCCGTGGCCCGGTTCTGGGCGGCGCATGCCCGCCAGACCGCCGTCGTGCACGAGGCGTTCGCGGCGCTCTTCCATGGCCCGGCCGAGGAGCGCCGCCGCGAGCGCGATCCCGAGATCGACGCGCTCCTCGAGGGCCTCGACGACGCGCCGGCGACGCACGCGCGGCTCGAGCGCCTCGGCTTCGCCGACCCCACCGCGGCCCGCCGCGATCTCCGGCTGCTGCGTGACGGCCCGCCGCACGCGCCCGCCTCGTCGCGCCGGCGCGCGGCGCTCGCGGCGCTCGCGCCGTCGCTGCTCGCCGAGATTGCCCGCTCGGCGGCGCCCGACCACGTCCTCCGCCACCTGGCGACCTTCTTCAGCACCGTCGGCGCGCGCACGAGCTACCTCCACCTGCTGCTCGAGAACCCCGGCGTCATGCGGCTCCTGGTGCGGCTGTTCGCCACGAGCGAGTTCCTCTCCCAGTTCTTCCTGCGTCATCCCGAGCTGCTCGACAGCCTGGTGCGGGCCGACCTGGTCCAGATCGTGCGTGGACGTGGCAGCATGGCCGAGGAGCTCGCCGCCCGCCTGGCCGCCGCACCGGACCTCGAGGCGGAGCTCGACACGCTGCGCCGCTTCCGCCACGAGGAGTTCCTGCGCATCGGGGTGCACGACATCCAGGGCGAGCTCGAGCCGCACGAGGTGGCCGCCCAGCTGACCTCGCTCGCCGAGACGTGCCTCGCGGCGGCCCTCGCGCTCGCGCGCCGCGAGGTGCTCGCGCGTACCGGCGTGCCGCCCGCGCCGCCCACCGAGGGGCTCGCCGTGCTCGGCATGGGAAAGCTCGGCGCCGAGGAGCTCACCTACCACTCCGACCTCGACCTCATCTTCGTCTACGACGCCGGGGATGCGGCGTGGTGGACGGGCCGCCCGACGCCGCACGAGTTCTTCACGCGCATCGCGCAGCGCACGATCAGCGCGCTCCAGACCCCGACGCGCGAGGGCCTCGCGTACCGGATCGACACGCGGCTCAGGCCCTCGGGGAACCAGGGGTCGCTGGTGTGCTCGGTCGAGGCCTTCGAGGCGTATCACCGCACGAGCGCGCAGGTCTGGGAGCGCCAGGCCCTCATCAAGGCTCGGGTCGTGGCCGGCCCGCCGGCGCTCGCGGCCCGTCTGGAGGAGATCCGCACGCGGTTCGTCTACGGGCGCGGCCTCGACGCCGACGAGCGGCTCGAGATCGCGCGCATGCGCGAGCGCATCGAGCGGGAGCGGGCGGGCCGGCGCGGCGAGCTCGGCAACATCAAGACCGGGCGCGGCGGACTCCTCGACATCGAGTTCCTCGTGCAGGCGCTCCAGCTCTGCCACGGGCCCGACCACCCCGCCGTCCGCCGGCGCGACACGCGCGGCGCGCTCGCGGCCCTCGCCGCCGCGGGCATCCTGTCCGCGGCGGAGGCCCGGGCGCTGCGCGCCGGATACGCCTTCCTGCGCGCCGTCGAGAGCCGGCTCCGCCTGGAGCGCGACCAGTCCGGCGAAGCGCTCGACGCGGAGCCCGGGACGCTCGTGCCGCTCGCTCGCCGGCTCGGGTACGAGGGCAGCGACGGCGAGGCGGTGGCCGCGCTCCTGGACGACCATGCGCGGCAGCGCGAGACGGTGCGCGCCATCTACGATCGTCGGCTCGGAACGCCCCCCGCGTAGTTTGCGTTGCGCCCGAGCTTCGGGCTAGCTAGACGCGGGATGGAGAAGACCGAGCGCATCTGGCTCGACGGCCGGCTCGTCGCCTGGGACGAGGCGCAGGTGCACGTGCTCACGCACTCGCTCCACTACGGCCTCGCGGTCTTCGAGGGCATCCGCTGCTACGAGTGCCACGACGGCCGCTCGGCGATCTTCCGCCTGCGCGAGCACGTGGACCGGCTCTACGGCTCGGCGCACGTCCTCGATCTCCCGATCCCGTTCCCGCGCGAGCGGCTGATCGAGGCCTGCCTCGAGACGGTGCGTGTCAATCGCCTGCGCGAGTGCTACATCCGGCCGATCGCCTTCCTGGGCGACGGGGAGATGGGCCTCGCCGCACGTCCGGCCACGCGCGTGGCGATCGCGGCGTGGCCGTGGGGCGCCTATCTCGGCGACGAGGGACTCCGCCACGGCATCCGCGTCAAGACGAGCTCGTTCCAGCGCTTCCATCCGAACACGTTGCTCAGCAAGGCGAAGGCGAGCGGTCACTACGTCAACTCGATCCTCGCCTCGTACGAGGTCCGGCGCGCGGGCTACGACGAGGCGTTGCTGCTCGACGTCGACGGCTACGTGTCGGAGGCGAGCGGCGAGAACGTGTTCATGGTGGCGGGCGGCGTCGCCAAGACGACCCCGCTGCCCACCGTGCTCGGCGGCATCACGCGTGACGCGGTGCTCCGGCTGCTCGCCGAGCTCGGCATCCCGTGCCGCGAGGAGCGCTTCACGCGCGACGAGGTCTACCTGGCGGACGAGGCGTTCTTCACCGGCACCGCCGCCGAGGTGACGCCCATCCGCGAGCTCGACGATCGCCGCATCGGCGACGGGAAGCCCGGCCCGACGACGCGGCGGCTCCAGGAGCTGTTCTTCGCGATCGTGCGCGGGCGGGACGATCGCCACCGCTCCTGGCTGGCGTACGTGTGAACGTTCGTTACGAAGCTGACGCCTCGGACGGGGAGAATCGCCGGGCGGCCGCGAGCGATCTCCTGGCACGGAAGGTGCTGCCCTCGGCCCGACCCCGCATGTTTCACGCCACGATTCGCTCGGGCTCCGAGGAGCCGCTGCGCCTGTCGGGCGAGGTCGTCCCCTACGACTTGCAGGTGCTGCGTGAGCACGTGCTCGCGCGGCGCGCCCAGCGGACGCTCGTCGAGGTTCGGCTCGCCCCCGCCTTGCGCCCCGCCTTCCTGCGCGCGCTGAACGACCTCGGGCGGCGCGGGGTCGAGCTCGTGCTCCGCGGCTGGGAAGACCTGGCCTGACCGGGGCCCATGCGGGCGCGCACGGCGGAGGTCCGGGGACCGGCCGCCGGCGCACCGGCTCGGCTGTCGCCGCCGCAGGCGCGGCTTGCCCTCTCGCGGCGCGTCAGGTAGTCAGGCCCGGTTCGACCAGGGAGGGGCATTGATGCGACCTAGCGGGCTACTTCTGTGCCTCGCCGGCCTCGGGCTCGCGCTCGGCGGCTGCGGGGGCGGCGGCGAGAAGACTCCGAGCCAGGCGGCACCCAAGCCGACGACGGTGACCGCCGCACCCACCCCTACCACGGTCGCGGGCACGCCGGCGGAAGAGGAGAGCGAGTACGAGCTCGACGTGATCGCGGAGGCGGAGCCCGACGAGGGGGCGCCCCCCTTGAAGGTACAGTTCACCGCCTCGGTCGAGGAAGAGTCGGGCGGCCCCTTCTCCTTCAGCTGGGACTTCGGCGACGGCAGCCAGAAAGTCACCGATCAGAACCCGGTGCACACCTACGAGAAGGTCGGTGAGTACACCGCCACGCTCACCGTCACCGATCAGAAGAGTCACAAGGGGACGGACGAGATCGACATCTTCGTCGAGACCGACGAGGAGGGCGGGGGCGGGCAGGAGTAGCGGCCCTCAGCGGCAGGCCTCCTCGACCTGCTGCTCGGCCCACTCGAGCGCCGTGAGCGCGGGCGCGAGCGCGGCGCTCTCCCGCCGGCAGCGGTAGCTGCCGCTCTCGAGACAGCGGCCAAGGGCAGTGCTCAGCTCACCGGCGGTGCCGGCCGCATCGCGCCAGCGCGCCCGCGCGCGCTCGCACGGCGCCGCGGCAGCGAGCTGCCGCGCCACGGCTTCGCTGAGCGCGCGCGGCGGCTTCTCCGGCGGCGGCTCGGGCGGCGCGGCGGCCGTCGGCTGCCCGGCCACGTCGACGACCTCGATCTGTGTCGGGCTGCGCAGCACCATCTCGAGCCGGCCCGCAAAGCGACGGACGAGGCCCGACGCGCGCACCCGCTTCTCGGCGTAGAGCCGTTCGGGCTTCGGCGGCAGGCTCGAGAACATGGGCAGGAGGAGGATCACCCGGAGCGCGTGCGGATCGTCGGGCGCGAACTCGAGGACGCAGGTGTCGCCGGTCCCGTGTGCGGCGGCGACCATTCCCTCGACGGTCACGACCTCGCCCACGTGCCGGCCGGCTTCTTGCCACGGGACCACGGGGGGGGCCGCTGCGCCCGCGAGCGTCGTGCTCGTGACCAGGCCGAGGAGGCCGAGAAGCGCCGCTCTCATGGTGACCTCTCAGCCCGGGGAGCGATCGGGCTAGCGGTCTCGCCGGCCCATGCCGCCGCGGCCGCCGCCCCCGCCGCCCCCGCCGCCCGGGGCGCGCTCCCGAGCCTCGCTCACGGTGAGGGGACGGCCTCCGAACGGCTTGCCGTGGAGCGCGTTGACCGCCGCCTGCGCCTGGGCGTCCGTCGCCATCTCGATGAAGGCGAAGCCCCGGGGGCGGCCGGTCTCGCGATCGGTCACGACCTTGATCTCCTCGACCTGGCGGCCATCCTGCTCGAAGAGAGCCCGGAGCTGGTCCTCGTCCACCTGGTAAGGGAGATTCCCGACGTACAGTCTCTTTCCCATTCTAGCTCCCGATTCCTACGGACGGCGTGCCGCCGCCCTTCTCGTACGAACGGCCTTCTAGCATGCCCGCGTCGTCAGCGTCTAGGCGGGGTGCAGGGGGGAGGGGGCGTCAGAAAAAGACATGATGGCGCGCCGCCAGGCCGCGGTCGATGAGATCCTGGAGCACGGCCCGTACGTGCTGCGCTTGGCGTGCCACCATCTCGGGCCCGCCGGAGCCCTTCAGGTGGATGGGAGCGCCGAAGTGCAGGCGGTACTTGACTGGAAGCGGGAAGACGATGGTGGGCGTGATCGGCGCCACCGGCGTCCGCACGAGGCGCGCCAGCCAGGCAGGATTGGCGATGAGCGGCGCCTCCTCTTCGGCTCCGATCACCGCGACCGGGACGATCGGCGCGCCCGTGGCGAGGGCGACGTGGACGAAGCCGTGGCCGAAGCCGCGCAGCCGATAGCGCTCGCGGAAGGGCTTGGCCAGCGCCTTCACCCCCTCGGGGAAGGTGAGGACCGCCGCGCCGCGCCGTAGCAGGTCCTCGCACGCGGGCCGTCGCCCGTCGACGGCGCCGATCAGCCGCGCCGCGGCCCCGAGCACGGGCAGCGTCATCAGGCGGTGGTCCGCCATGCCGTGGACGAGTCGCGGCGGCTCGGCGTCGAGCAGGCATGCGGTGACGATCATGGCGCCGTCCCAGGAGAGCACGCGGGAGCTGTGGTTCGCGACCGCGAGGAACGGGCCGGCAGGGAGCGATTCGATTCCGTAGCACTGGACGCGGAAGTACTTGCGGTAGAAGCACCCGGTCACGCCGAACAGGCGGGCCGCCGTGTCGAACCGGAAGCCGAAGCGCTCGGGCGGCCGCCGCTCGAGCAGGCAGGCGCGTGCGAGCTGAGCGCGCACGCGGGCCCGGAAGGCGAGGAGCCGGCGAAGGCCGATGGGCCCGACGCGGCGGTGCGCCGGCGGTCGCGGCTCCGGCTCGACGGGTGCATCCGGGATCGGGAGGAGGCCGGGGGGCGTCGCCATCACTCGATCCGGATCGGCTGCCGGGCGTAGTTTCTCGGCCCCGCGAAGCGCGCGAGCGCGGGCGGGTCGCCCGGAAGGAGGTAGAACGTCGCCTGCGGCAGGACGAGGTGGAGCACCGGGTCGATCGCCCAGTGAATCGTCGGGCGCAGCTCGAGACGCGCGGTCTCGACCGTGCTCCCCGCGCGCTCCAGCCGGCTGTGCCCGCCGCGAACGAGCTCCATGTCGAGCACGACCGGTCGCGGACTCGGGGCGATGGTGCGGAAGACCACACGGTCGCCCTCGGCATTGGCGTCGAAGTTCTTCACCACGAGGAAGATGAGCGGGCCCCAGTACGTGCCGCGAGGCAGTGCGAGCCGGCGGTCCACGGTGTGGCGGTCGGGGCCCCGGCCCCACGCCCCCTGGAGCCGCCCGGCGGCGACGTCGATGCTGATCTCCACGGTCGCCTCGCCGTCGCGGTCTCGGATGATCGAGCGGCCGGCCACCGCCTCGAGCGTGCCGGAGACCCGTGCTGTCGCCTCGTCCTCGTCGAGCGTGCCGTCGCGGAAGCGCGCGACGCGGACGCAGCTGAGCAGGTCGCCGCGGCGTGTCTGGCGATATTCGACGAGCCCGATCGGCTCGCCGCCATCCGGCCCATAGATGCTGGCGACGCCGGCGACGTCGCCCTCGTCCCAGACGAGCCGCACGGGATCCCCGGCCAACCGGGGCCAGGCGGGGTTGGCCGCGATGACGAGCGCCCCCGCCGCGAGCACCAGTCGGAGCCACGCGGATCCCACGTCATGCACCGCCTTCCTCGTCACCCACCTCACCCACCCCTGTGCAAGCCGCGCGCCTAGCAATCTCCCCGTGCGCCTTCGCTGTCCGCTCCAGCCGGAGTAGCGGCGGACGTCTGCCCCTTTCTGCGTGTAGTCCAAGCGGACGCCGCGGTCCAGAGCCCCCGAGCCTGGGCCTCGCCCCGTCGAGGCAACGGCATTGCGTGTACGCGAAGGGTGGGGCGCCGCGTGCGAAGAAGGCCACGCGCGGCAAGACGATGACGCAGCGCAAACGTCCGGGGACAGGCCCGGTAGCTCAACGGGCCGCTCGTCGGGCGCGCGCCCTCCGCCAGGCGATCGCGAGGATCGAGAGCGCCACCGCCAGGGCGGCGAGGCCGACCACCAGCGGGCGCCGGTCTCCGCTGCGTGCAATGACCGACAGCATGGCCTCCGCCACGACGGCGTGGTGCGTGCCGTCCCGGTCGTACTCGAACAACGCAAAGACCGGACGGTGGTCACCCGGCCGAGCCGCGACGTTCTGCACGACGACGGGCAGCGAAATCCGTCCGGATGCAGCCACCTCCGCAGGCCGGCTCTCGGGATCGGTCCTCAGGTCGAAGGGCAGGGCAACGACGAGGCGGCCGGCGACGCCCTCCGGGGTCGCGTTCTCGAGCGTCACGGCCGCGTGGCCGAGCCGCGACACGGGCTCGGCCGCGAGCGTCGCCCGCACGTCCGACGGTGGGGCGCCCGGCGTGCGGACCAGGTGGACCAAGAGCTCGGATCGCGCCTGGCCGTCTCGGGCGGTGTAGCGCAGGCGGATCGTCGCGGGGAACGTCCCCGGGCCGGGCGGCGCGGGCAAGGCCGTCCGCCACTCGTGAGCGGCGCCCGGGGCGATCGCCGCCACCCGCTCCGCCGCCACCGTGCGGTGGCGGTAGACGACCTCCGGCACGACGTCATGCACGGCCTCGGCGGCGGCGTTCGTCGCGCGCAGGCGGAGCGTCACGACGTCCCCGACCTGGCTCTCGGCTTCGAGTCGAAGCTGCGCTGCGGCCTGTCCGGCGACCGCCGCTCCCAGCAGCAGCGCGATCGCCGCCCGATGCACGGCCACGCTCAGACGGGCGCGCGGCCGCCGATGGCCGCGACGTGCTCGCGGACCACCTCGGCCGGACACCACTGGATGAACCAGTGGGCGGCGGCGACCAGGATCACGACGTCGTCGATCTCGCCGAGGAGGGGCAGCGTGTCGGGAATGAGGTCGAAGGGGAGCGCGACGTAGGCGAGCGCGCCGGCGAGGAGCGCCTTCGGCCAGATCGAGACGCGTGGGTCGCGCAGCAGGCGCCAGTAGAGCCGCACCAGGTTCGGCAGGTGGATCAGGAAGTCGAGTGCCCGAGGCCTCGCGGCGCGCGTGCTCTCGGCGCCCGTCGACATGACTGGCGTCAGCATACCCGTGTTGGCGACAGAGGCCAACGCCGGTCGGTCTTCGGCAGGGCGAGTCTGACCCCAGACGGTTTCCGAGGGTGAACAAAGGAGGCGGCAAGGTGCTGAAGAGTGCCCCCGGCGTTGTCAATCGCCTTCGGCGCGGTGGGGAGTTCCAGCACGCCAGCCATCGCCGTCACAACTGTCTCGTCTGGCCGCGACGTCGCGGCCGCTCGTCGATGCGGACGAGACCGTGGCGGCGCCAGCCGACGGCGGCAAGCCAGGTGCGTGCCCGGCCCACCGGCGCCGCCGCGGGCACGGCCGCGACGACGTCCCGCCACCCGTCGAACCACGGCGCCGACGAGCAGGGATCCAGGCCGCGTTCTCCCGCGCAGTGCTTCCGGCGATTCAGAAGCACATAAGCGATCGCGTGGCGCATTGCTCGCGGGGTGGTGAGCGCCCGTGCGTGATAACGGTCTCCCCAGACGGCGCCGCGCCGCCCGAGCGCACGGTTGACCGCCCGCGCCACGCGAATGGTGACGCCCCGGAGGCCGCGACCGAGCGCCCGCGTGTCGTCGGCCTCAACGATGCGATGGAGATGGTCGTCTTGCACACTGAAATGGAGGATCCGAAAGCCCTCGTGGGAGGCCGCACCGAGCGCACCGAGGACGGCCGGGAAGACCCGGCCGGCTCGCAGGCAGCGGACGGCACGCCCGCTGCGCAGGGTGACATGCACCGGGTGCGCGGCGGTGTGCGCGGGCCGCGCGCGGTGCGGGACGCTGGGACGGCGGCCCGGGGTGAGCTTTCGGCCGGCGCCGGCGCGGCATCCACCCCAGGTGCGTGGCGGCGGGAGGCAAAGCTGCAAGGCGCGCGCCATCTTGATTAGGCGGTATAGCACGCTAGCTAGCAAGTGTCAAGGCTGGCGGTCCGATTCCAGGAGGGAGTACTGACTCGTTTGGTCACCATAGCGAATCAAGCAGCTCGCCGACCCACTCCGAGACGCGGGTGCCCAATGCGACCCCGACGATGAGGCCGACAAACGGATGATGCCGGGGCGGCGAGGGCAGTGCGAGGCGGGCCATTTCAACGTGAGTCACTACCCCGGAGGAAGAGGTCGCAGTGGCCTCGGGGGATCGAAAAAAGTCCCCGCTGCCTCACGCCCTCGGCGGCGCCATCGGAGCCCGCCGCCCGACGTACGGCGTGGTGGGCGTGTTCCTGAAGATGCCGCGCCGCGGAGAACGTTGTGTTCTCCATCGGATGACCCACCTGCCGCCGTTCCGCCCTTGCTCAATGATCGAGGCCAGGCGCCGTTCCAGCCGAAGGGGGTCGAAAATGACCCACCGCCAAACGAGCCACTACCCGCTCTTCCGTTGGCAGGGGCGGGCGGGGTAGGAAGGATGCCCAGGGAGGACATGATCGTGGAGCAAATCCGGTTCGACGACATCGAGCGCCTGAAGTCGAAGATCAGCGACACGTTCAGCGACTGGAGCGAGCCGATCGAGGTCACCCAGGAGATGATCAATCGCTTCGCCGACCTGACGGGCGACCACCAGTGGATCCACGTGGACGTGGAGCGCGCCAAGCGCGAGAGTCCCTTCGGGGGGACGGTCGCGCATGGCTTTCTCACGCTCAGCCTCCTGCCGGCCATGCACGCCCGGCCGACGTGGCAGATCGCCGGCTTCGGGAACGCGACCAACTACGGCGCGAACAAGCTGCGCTTCGTGTCACCCGTACCGGCGGGCGCCAGGATCCATGCGCGCTCGCGCCTGATCGGCGTCGAGGCGAAGCCGCTCGGCACGCAGCTCACGCAGGAGCTTCACGTCCACGTCGTCGGCAAGGACAAGCCGGCCGTCATCTACGAGATGCTGGTGCTCTACCATCCGCCGATGACGCGCGCCTGAGCGCGCGGGCCTCAGGGATGAGGCTGGAGTGAATCCAACAGCGCCTCGAAGCCGGGCTTCGCCGCGCCGATCGTGGCCGATGGGCCGACGGCCTTGAAGAACCACGGCCCTCCCTCGCCTTCGACGACGGCGGCGAGCAGGCGGAAGCCGGGCCGCGGTGCGCTGCCCGGCGTGCCCCCGAGGTAGGTGCCGGGCAGATCCACCGCCGTGATGCGGAGGCCGCGCACCGTCCGGCTGGTGACGGTCGCCGCGTCGCGCGAGGCGCGGCCGTCGGGCCGGGTGAACTGCGCGTACCAGCGGGTGAGGTTGTCCTCGGCCGAGCCGCCCTGGCCCTTGCCGAAGAAGAACAGCACGAGCTCGCCGTCCTCGCCGTCTCCCGCGGCGCGCGGGATCCGGTACTGCGCGGCGCGCACGTCGGACGGCGCCGGCACGCGGCTCCAGTCGCGCGGGACCGCGAAACGGATGCCTGCCGCCTCCGTGTGCAGTGACTCCGCCGCGCCGCGCGCGGCGAACGCGAAGAAGAGCAGCGTCGCGACGCGGCGCATGCTCGTCCTGTAGCGCAATCGCCGCCCTCCGAGAAACCCCCGTGGCACCTGGCGGCAAGATTTCTCCTTGACACCTCGCGCCGGGATGTGGCTTCTGGCCTGCGCCGCATGGTCACCCTCGACTACGAGCAGGCCGCGCATCTCTATCGGCGCGCCGGCTTCGGCGCTTCGGAGGACGAGATCGACGCCCTCGTCGGGATGGACGCGGGCGCGGCCGCCGACCGCTTCCTCACCTTCCGGGCCTCGAAGAGCCACACGATCGGCGGGGACGCCGAGGCGGCCGCGCGCTCCTGGCTGAGGCGCATGCTGAAGAAGCCGCCGCTCCAGGAGAAGATG